>NZ_JBFAYA010000013.1:0-240771 GCF_040681095.1 Streptomyces sp. NPDC051909
GTCATGATGCCGCCCTTGGTCTCGATGCCGAGGGACAGCGGGGTGACGTCGAGCAGCAGGACGTCCTTGACCTCGCCCTTGAGGACACCGGCCTGGAGGGTCGCGCCGATGGCGACGACCTCGTCCGGGTTCACACCCTTGTTGGCCTCCTTGCCGCCGGTCAGCTCCTTGACGAGCTCGGCGACGGCCGGCATACGGGTGGAGCCACCCACGAGAACGACGTGGTCGATCTCGGAGAGGTTGATGCCCGCGTCCTTGATGACGTTGTGGAACGGGGTCTTGCAGCGCTCGAGCAGGTCGGCGGTGAGCTGCTGGAACTGGGCGCGGGTGAGCTTCTCGTCCAGGTGCAGCGGGCCCTCGGCGGAGGCCGTGATGTAGGGCAGGTTGATCGAGGTCTCCGTGGAGGAGGACAGCTCGATCTTCGCCTTCTCGGCCGCCTCGCGCAGACGCTGGAGGGCCATCTTGTCCTTGGACAGGTCCACGCCGTGGCCGGACTGGAACTGCTTCACCAGGTAGTCGACGACACGCTGGTCCCAGTCGTCACCACCGAGGTGGTTGTCACCGTTGGTGGCCTTCACCTCGACGACGCCGTCGCCGATCTCCAGGAGGGACACGTCGAAGGTGCCGCCACCGAGGTCGAAGACGAGGATCGTCTGGTCGTCCTTGTCGAGGCCGTACGCCAGGGCGGCGGCGGTCGGCTCGTTGACGATGCGCAGGACGTTGAGGCCCGCGATCTCGCCGGCCTCCTTCGTCGCCTGACGCTCGGAGTCGTTGAAGTACGCCGGGACGGTGATGACCGCGTCGGTCACCTTCTCGCCCAGGTACGCCTCGGCGTCGCGCTTCAGCTTCTGGAGGATGAACGCCGACATCTGCTGCGGGTTGAAGTTCTTCCCGTCCAGCTCGATCTTCCAGTCGGTGCCCATGTGGCGCTTCACGGACCGGATGGTCCGGTCGACGTTGGTGACCGCCTGACGCTTGGCGACCTCGCCGACGAGCACCTCGCCGTTCTTCGCGAAGGCGACGACGGACGGCGTGGTCCTGGCGCCCTCGGCGTTGGTGATGACGGTGGGCTCGCCGCCTTCCAGAACGCTGACGACGGAGTTAGTCGTGCCCAGGTCGATGCCGACCGCACGTGCCATTTCAATTCCTCCAGCTGACTGACTTGAGTGGAACTGACTCAAGGATGCATGAGGGTCGGGCGCGAGTCAACAGACCTGAGCGGAGGCGACTCAACTCTTCGTCACGCGAGCCGCTCAATGGGCGCCTCGCCCGTGCGTCGCTCCCAGGCCCGGCGAGACGAAGATGAGAGAGTCCGGGGGGACGGAGTCAGGACATGTCCCATGATTCTCGCCGGAAGGTGTGGGCGCATGACGGTGAAACGCGCGGTCGACCTCATGGGCGGACTCGCCCTGCTGATCCTGTTCGCCCCGCTGATCGCCGCCGTCGCCCTCCTGATCATCGCCGGTACGGGCACGGGCGCGGGCACAGCGGGCGCGCTGCGCCGCCGCCCGGTCGGCGGCCTCGGTGGCCGGACCTTCACGATGCTGACCTTCCGCACCAAGAGCCCGCTGGCCGCGCTGCCGCTGCTGCTGCACGTCGTACGGGGACAGATGTCGCTGGTCGGCCCGTGCCCGCTGGCGCCCGGCCACCGCGAGTCCACCGGCGACGGGCGGCGCCGGCTCTCCGTACGACCGGGGATGACCGGGTTGTGGCAGATCAGCGGGCGTTCGGAGCTGCCGTGGGAGGAGCGCGAGCTGCTCGACCTCCACTACGTGGACCACCACTGGCTGGGGATGGATCTGGCGATCCTGGCGCGTACGCTTCCAGCAGTCCGTAAACGTCGCGCGGCCGCGCGGACGCCACTCGCACCGGCAAGGGTTGCCTGAGCGACACAGATCACCGTGAGCTCCGCTACAGTGCGGCGGCGCGAACGGGTAATCTCGGCACGGACTAAATAAGTTACCGCTTAGTAGGCCCGTCGCAGAGGCCCGCTCGAGGAGCCCGTCATGCAACTCGCCGCGATCATCGTGTCGCTGACCCTGACCGTGGTCGGCGTTGCACTGCTCGCTCGCGCCATCGGTCAGTTCGTCCGCTACTTCAAGCTCGGCCAGCCCGTCCCGGCCGGCACCCGGACCGACAACCCCTACCAGCGCAGCGTGACGCTGGTCCGGGAGTTCCTCGGCCACACCCGGATGAACCGCTGGGGCATCATCGGCTTCGCCCACTGGTTCGTCGCCGTGGGCTTCCTGACCCTGCCGCCGACCCTCGCGCAGGCCTTCGGCCAGCTCTTCCAGGCCGACTGGACGCTGCCCATCGTCGGCGGCTTCCTGCCGTTCGAGCTCTACATCGAGTTCATCGGCGTCATGACGATCCTCGGCATCGCCGCACTGATCGTGATCCGCCTGCTCAGCCTGCCGGGCCGGGCCGGACGCAAGTCCCGCTTCGCCGGCTCCAAGGCCGGCCAGGCCTACTTCGTCGAGTACGTCATCCTCACCATCGGCCTCGCGATCTACGTGCTGCGCGGTCTCGAGGGCGCGATCCACCACGTGGAGCACTACGAGGCCGCGTACTTCGCCTCGTACCCCCTCGTCCTGGCCTTCAAGGGCCTGAGCGTCGCCACCCTCCAGAACCTGATCTACTTCACGGCCATGGTGAAGATCAGCACCTCGTTCATCTGGATGATCGTGGTGTCGCTCAACACCAACATGGGTGTCGCCTGGCACCGCTTCCTCGCCTTCCCGAACATCTGGTTCAAGCGGAACGCGACCGGTGAGACCGCGCTCGGCGCGCTCCAGCCGATGACGTCGGGCGGCCAGCCGATCGACTTCGAGGACCCGGGCGAGGACGACGTCTACGGCGTCTCCCAGGTCGAGCAGTTCTCCTGGAAGGGCATCCTCGACTTCTCCACCTGCACCGAGTGCGGCCGCTGCCAGTCGCAGTGCCCCGCCTGGAACACCGGCAAGCCGCTCTCCCCGAAGCTCCTGATCATGTCGCTGCGCGACCACGCGCACGCCAAGGCGCCGTACCTGCTCGCGGGTGGCGGCAAGACCATGGAGGGCGAGGAGAAGGCCTCCGAGGAGCAGCTGAAGGACGTCCCGGCGGCCGCCCTGGCCGAGGCCGAGCGCCCGCTGATCGGCACCGCCGAGGAGAACGGCGTCATCGACCCGGACGTCCTGTGGTCCTGCACCACCTGCGGCGCCTGCGTCGAGCAGTGCCCGGTCGACATCGAGCACATCGACCACATCGTCGACATGCGCCGCTACCAGGTCATGATCGAGTCCGCCTTCCCCAGCGAGGCCGGCACGATGCTGAAGAACCTGGAGAAGAAGGGCAACCCCTGGGGTCTCGCCAAGAAGCAGCGCGTCGAGTGGACCAAGGAGGTCGACTTCGAGGTCCCGATCGTCGGCAAGGACGTCGAGGACCTCACCGAGGTCGACTACCTCTACTGGGTCGGCTGCGCCGGCGCCCTGGAGGACCGCGCCAAGAAGACCACCAAGGCCTTCGCGGAGCTGCTGCACATCGCGGGCGTCAAGTTCGCGATCATGGGCGGCGAGGAGAAGTGCACCGGTGACTCGCCGCGCCGCCTCGGCAACGAGCCGCTGTTCCAGCAGCTGGGCCAGGAGAACGTCGCGATGCTGAACATGGCGTTCGGCGAGGACGACGAGGACGAGTCGACGAAGAAGCCGAAGTCGGCGAAGAAGATCGTCTCGACCTGCCCGCACTGCTTCAACACCATCGCCAACGAGTACCCGCAGCTCGGCGGCGAGTACGAGGTCATCCACCACACCCAGCTGCTCCAGCACCTCATCGACGAGGGCAAGCTGATCCCGGTGACCCCGGTCGAGGGCCTCATCACCTACCACGACCCGTGCTACCTGGGCCGCCACAACAAGGTCTACACGCCGCCGCGCGAGATCATGTCGGCCGTCCCCGGCCTGCGCCAGCAGGAGATGCACCGCCACAAGGAGCGCGGCTTCTGCTGCGGCGCCGGTGGTGCCCGGATGTGGATGGAGGAGCGGATCGGCAAGCGCATCAACAACGAGCGCGTCGACGAGGCGCTGTCCCTCAACCCCGACATCGTCTCGACCGCCTGCCCGTTCTGCCTGGTCATGCTCACGGACTCCGTGAACGGCAAGAAGAACGACGGCAAGGCGAAGGAGTCCGTCCAGGTCGTCGACGTCGCGCAGCTGCTGCTCGACTCGGTGAAGACCCCGGCGGAGCCTGAGGCCGAGGAGGCCGCGCCGGAGCCGGCGGAGGCGTAGGGCCGTAAGGGCCATGTGACGGAGGGCCGTCCCGCGCGATGCGGGGCGGCCCTCCGCCGTATGCCACGCCTCCTCCCCCCGCCCCCCGTAACCCCCTCCGGATCCCCTAGGGGATGTCACAGCTCTGCCGCACAATCCCCGGAATGCGCGAGCCCACAGCCGGAGCGGGTACGTTCTTGACGTGGCTGGATTCAGGAACGGACGCGGCCGGGCCAACAACCCCCCGCAGCAACAACCGCAGCAGCAGGCGCCGTACGGGTACAACGCGCCCCCGCCGGGCTACCCGCAACAACAGCGCCCGCAGCAGCAGCACCAGTACCCGCAGCAACAGCAGTGGGGGCAGCGGCCGGGCGGCGGCCAGGCGGCGCACGGCGAGCCGGAGTACTTCGGCGACCCCTACGCCCCGCAGCAGCACCCGCAGCAGAACTACGCGGCCAACAACCCGGGCCACACCCAGGCGTTCAGCATCCACGACGACCCGTACGGCGCGGGCGCCCCGTACGAGGCCGCCCCCGCCCCCGTACCCACGGGCCCGCGGCTGCCCTGGAAGGCGCTGCTCGGCGGCATCGTGCTGCGTCCGGCCGACACCTTCCTGCGGATGCGGGACCACGCGGTGTGGGGCCCGGCGCTGGTCGTCACGTTCCTCTACGGCCTGCTGGCGCTGTTCGGCTTCGACCAGGCCCGCGAGGACGCGATCAACGCGACGCTGTCGACGGCCGTCCCGTACGTCCTGCTGACCGGCGTCGGCTTCGTCGTCGGCGGCCTGGTCCTCGGCGCCGTCACCCACACCCTGGCCCGCCAGCTGGGCGGCGACGGCACCTGGCAGCCCACGGTCGGCCTGTCCATGCTGATCATGTCGATCACGGACGCGCCGCGCCTGGTCTTCGCCCTCTTCCTGGGCGGCGAGAACGGCCTGGTCCAGGTCGTCGGCTGGCTGACCTGGCTGGCGGCCGGCGCCCTGCTCACGGTCATGGTGAGCCGCTCGCACGACCTGCCGTGGCCGAAGGCCCTGGGGGCGTCGGCGATCCAGCTGGTGGCGCTGCTGAGCCTGATCAAGCTGGGCACCCTGTAAGGACCGCGAAACGGAGAATGCCCCCACCGCACTGCGGTGGGGGCATTCGTCTCGCCGGGCTCAGGCGTCGAGAACCTGGCCTTCACGCTTGACGACGGGCGGTTCGACCGACCAGGGGAAGTTGATCCACTCGTCGGTCTTCTTCCACACGTACTCGCACTTCACGAGGGAGTGCGACTTCTCGTAGATGACGGCGGAGCGGACCTCGGCGACGTGGTCGACGCAGAAGTCGTGCACGAGCTTGAGGGTCTTGCCGGTGTCGGCGACGTCGTCGGCGATCAGGACCTTCTTGTCGGAGAAGTCGATCGCGTTGGGTACGGGGGCCAGCATGACCGGCATTTCCAGAGTCGTCCCGACCCCGGTGTAGAACTCCACGTTCACGAGGTGGATGTTCTTGCAGTCGAGGGCGTAGGCGAGGCCGCCGGCGACGAAGACGCCGCCGCGGGCGATGGAGAGCACGATGTCGGGCTCGTAACCGTCGTCGGCGATGGTCTGGGCGAGCTCGCGGATCGCCCGCCCGAAGCCCTCGTAGGTCAGGTTCTCGCGTACTTCAGTCATGCGTGCTACCGCCTCACACCTGGGTCCGATGGAAGTTCATGTACGAGCGGGAGGCGGTCGGCCCCCGCTGGCCCTGGTACCGGGAGCCGTAGCGCTCGCTCCCGTACGGGAACTCGGCCGGCGAGCTGAGCCGGAACATGCACAGCTGGCCGATCTTCATGCCCGGCCAGAGCTTGATCGGCAGGGTCGCGAGGTTGGACAGCTCCAGGGTCACGTGCCCGGAGAAGCCGGGGTCGATGAACCCGGCCGTGGAGTGCGTGACCAGGCCGAGCCGCCCGAGGGAGCTCTTCCCTTCCAGCCGGGAGGCGATGTCGTCCGGCAGGGTGATGACCTCGTAGGTCGACGCGAGCACGAACTCGCCCGGGTGCAGGATGAACGCCTCGTCACCCTCCGGCTCGACCTTCCGCGTCAGGTCGAGCTGCTCGACTGCGGGGTCGATGTGGGGGTAGCGGTGGTTCTCGAACACCCGGAAGAAGCGGTCAAGCCGCACGTCGATGCTCGAGGGCTGCACCATGGATTCGTCGTACGGGTCGATGCGCACCCGTCCGGCGTCGATCTCGGCCCGGATGTCCTTGTCTGAGAGAAGCACGCCCCCACGATACGCAGAGGGCGCGGACCTCCCCAATCGGGACCGTCCGCGCCCGCCCAGGTCAGCGCCGCTCAAGCTCCACCGGCACGGCATGCCGCAACCGCGCACACCGTGGACACCGAATCAGCCGCCCCGGCCCGATCCGCCCGGCACCGAGGTGCGCGAGCGGGAACGAAGCGGTACTGAACACGTGCCCCTCGGCACAACGGACGACGGTGCGCTCCATCGAACCCATCAAGTCCCTTCCCCGACAAGTGGTGGACGAGACAGCCACATTAGGGGATCACCACCCCTCCTCCCCGGAGGGCACTCCGCAGAAGCGCGCTTCGCCTCGGGGTGCGGGATGGGGTACAGTGTGCAACGATGCCGCATCGATCATGGCGGCGTTTGCGGATGTAGTTTAATGGTAGAACATGAGCTTCCCAAGCTTATAGCGCGGGTTCGATTCCCGTCATCCGCTCGTGAACGAAGGCCCAGGTCAGCGACCTGGGCCTTCTCCGTTACCGTTCCGGAAGAGTCGGCGTTCGCGGATCGTCGATATCGACTGTGATCTCGAACCCTGCGGTCGAGCTGAAAGTAGCGGTGTTGCCGGACAGCTGAATTCGATCGAACGGATTGGATTCAGTGAAGAACATCGCCCAGATCAGCGCACGGTCGGCGGTCAGACGTGCGATGAATCCCTCCGAACCGTACGAACCCTCTCCGCCCCACAAAAACCCCTTCTCTCCCAGGTCCACTGCGGCAAGCCCATCGACCGAAGACACCCAGGAAGGATCGGCTTCCAGCATCTCATCGAGCTCGAACGGGGAGAGCAGCGCGAAGCCACTCGGCACGGTGGAGTCGAGGGCGACATCGTAGGAGTGCCCGTCGGCGTAGTGGAGTGCATCCTTGATGGGAAGCTCGAAATCTTCCCACAGGTGTTCGATCGTGGTCATTTCTTGTTCTTACACTTCCCGTTGCGCACGTGCTGTGGCCTCTCCTGGAGTCCGGTCGGGGGAACCGGCTCACCCAGTTCATTTCTGTTCCGCGCGGAATTCATGCGCCTTTGGAATTGCTGTGCCCAGGTCCGTCCGGTCGTCGAATCAGGGTGAACCGCGTTCGGGTCGACACGCTCGATGATGACCGGCCTCCCCACTTCGCGTGCCGCATCCAGCCTTCGGTTGTCGTACGACACCAGCTGTCCGTCCACTTCCATGACCTTCAACGCCGTACCGGGGCGTCGCCAGTCCCACTCCCCGGAGCGCATCTTCTCCACGTAGTCGTTCGGGGACACGGTGCGCTGGGAGAAGTTGATGTCTTCCGGATTGGCCCATTCCGGCTCACCGGCGAGCCCCAGGTGGTCGGCCCAGCTGTGGGGGTTACGAACATACGTCGTCGCGTTGGGCGCTGGAACCAACCCAAGCGGGTCCGGTGTGGTGTAGCGGGCGGTTTCCGGGTCGTAGTGCCGGAAGTAGTTGTAGTGGAGGCCGGTTTCCTCGTCCGCGTACTGGCCGGGGAAGCGAAGCGGGCAGTCCACCTCTCCATCCGCGGCGGGAAGGGGGGTGCCCCAGAGGGTGGTGCGGGACTGCCAGGCAAGAGTGCCGTCGGACGTGACCAGTTCGACGGGCGTTCCGACCAGGTCGGTCACGATCGCGAGGAAGCGGGAGTCGAACTCGGACTGGGGGGTGGTGTCGGCGAGGCCGAGGAGCGAGTTGCCGGCCGCGGGTTCCGCCTCGGTCGCCCGGCGTGTGGACTGGGATATCGGGCGGTGAGTGCCGGGCGCGAAGTCCCAGGTCGTCGCCGTGCCCTCCAGGTCGATCTGCTCAGCCAGGCAGGTGCCGTCCCATGTGAAGGTGAGAGCGGTTCCGTCCGGAGCCGTTTTGGAGATGCGGCGGCCCAGGGGGTCGTAGGCGTAGGTCCACTCCCCGCCGTCGGGGGTGGTGGCTTTGGTGAGCCGATTCTCCGCGCTCCATGTGTACGTCCAGGTGCGGGTCTGGCCGTTGAGGAGCCTGCGGGTCTTGCGGATCAGCCGACCAGCGGCGTCGTGCTCGTAGGTGGTACGGCCCGCCCGGCGGATGACGGCGCCCTCATAGCTCCGTTCTCCCGCCGCGGGGTGGTGCGGCGCGTCGGCGTGAGTCTGGTTGCCCGTCCGGTCGTACGCGTACTTCTCGCTCCAGCCGTGTGCCTGGACGCCCGTCACCCGGCCCATGGGGTCCAGGGTGAAGCGCCGTGTTCCGGTGGTCAGTTCACGGATCTCCGTGAGGTAGCCGTCGGGGCGGTACGCGTAGATGCGCTGCTGGAGTATCCGGGCGGATTCGGTCTGGTCGCGGGTGGTGAGGGTCTGGTTGGTGAGGCGGTCGCCGTTGTCCCAGGCTTGGGTGAGGGAGGTGTCGGCGCCGATGCGGCGTTCGGTCTCGCGGCCAGCGGCGTCATAGGCGAAGTCAAGGGTCGCGTCGCCCCTCCTCAGTGCGGTGGGACGGCCCGCGGGATCGTATGTCCACTCCGACCGCGCGCCGGAGGGGGTGGTGCGCCGGGTACGGCGGCCCATGGCGTCATACCGGTAGGCGCTGGTACCGCCGTTGACCGTCTCGGCGATGACGCGCCCGGCCGCGTCGTGTTCCCGGCTCAGTACCGCGTCCGCGTTGGCCGCGTGGAGCAGGGCGCCGCTCGCGTCGTAAGCGTAGGTCGTGACGTCACCGGTGGACTCGTCGTGCTGGGCGACCATGCGCCCGGCCAGGTCGAGAGTGAAGCGCAGCGTCTGACCCAGTGCGTTCGTCTGTGCCGTGAGACGGCCGGCCGGATCGCGTTCGTACGTGCGCGTGGCGCCGTCGAAGTCGGTTTCCGCGACCAGGTGGCCTGCCGCATCGTAGGTGTAGTGCCACTCCTTGCCCTGCGGGTTGGTGACTCTGATCAGGCGCAGCTCGGTGTCGTAGGCGAAGGCGTAGTGCGCGCCGTCGGGGTCGGTCCTCGTGGCGGGCTGGTCGTAGTGGGTGTACGTGTAGGTGGTGGTGTGCCCGGCCTCGTCGGTGTGGAGGACGAGATTCCCCTCGGTGTCCCACTGCCACTCCTCGCGGCCGCCGTCCGGCCCCTCGCGCCAGGCCGGCATGCCCTCGATCGTCCAGCCGTGGCGTGTGGTCCGGCCCAGGGCGTCGGTGACGGCGGTGACCTGGCCGTGCGGGCCCCGGCGCATCCTGACGGTGCGGCCCAGCGGATCCGTCGTCTCGACCGGAAGGCCCGCCGCGTCCGTGACGATGCGGGTGGTGTGCCCCAGCGGGTCCGTGACGGAGGTGAGGTGGCCCGAGCTGTTGTAGCCGTAGTGCGTGACGGCGCCGTTGGGGTCGGTGGTGGAGGTGTGGGAGCCGCGGTCGTCATAGGTGTGGCGCCACACCGCGCCGCCCGGCTCGCGCGTCTCCAACGGCAGGCCGCGGTCGTCGTAGACGGTCTCGGCCACCGTGCCGTCGGGCCGCTCGACCGCGATCAGCCGACCGTGGGCGTCGTAGCGGTAGCGTGTGGTGCGGCCCAGGGGGTCGGTGACCGCGACGGGATGCCGGTTGTTCTCGTCCCATTCCGTGCGGGTGGTGTTTCCCAGCGGATCCGTGTACGCGACGATCTTGTACGCCTCGTTGCAGACGTACACGCTTGTACGGCCCAGCGAGTCGGTGTAGCGGGAGGTGCGTGCGGCCGTGTCGTAGTGCATCCGGCCCGACAGGATGCCGTCCGGGCCGATGCCGCGCAGAACACGGCCCTGCGCGTCGTAGACATAGCCGTACGTCGTGCCGTTGCGGTCCGTCCATGACGTCACACGGTGGTCCGCGTCATACCGGTAGCGCAGCGGCTTTCCGGTCGAGTTGAAGACCTCGGCCAGGTTGCCGGCGGCATCGTAGGCGTAGGAGACGAGCGTGGTGCTGTGCTCGCGCTGCGCTCCGTGCAGGAGGCGCAGGGCGGTGACCCGCAGCAGTCGGGGGTCGGTGTCGACGGCGATGCGGTAGCCGCCGGAGTGTGCGATCTCCTTCGGCGCGCCCTGGGCGTCGTACGAGATGTCGATCCGGTCACCGTCGCCCGTCCGGTCGGTGATCGCCGTCAGGGCCAGCTCACGGCCGCTCACGGGTAGCGGGGTGAAGTGGAGTGTGCGATTGCGGTCCGGGATGACGATGCGGATGGCGCTGTCGGGGTTGCCGTCCCAGTGCAGCGGCCAACGGGGACCGGAGGTGGGGAGCGTCGCCGCACCCGGCGTCGGTACCGGATACGTCAGCAGCATGCCGTCGTCCGTGACGAAGACGACGCCCGCCCCGTCGATCTCCAGGCGCTGGTCGAGCGTGCCCGCCCAGGTGGGGCCGAACCACCCTCCGCACGGGTGCCCCGACACGTAGTGCCGATCCAGGACCAACGGCAGGGCGGCGGGCAGGGTGACGTCGACAGCGGACATCACCATCTCGCCGGTCGCGACGTCGATCGGATCGCCGGCCTCGGGTCGCTCCTCGTTGGGCGTGGTGTTCCTGTCCGGATCACTGTCCGTCCGCGCGCGAGCGCTGCCGTCCCGGCGCAGACCGTCCACCCGCCCGCGCAGACGCTGCGCGGCGTTCTTGGCCACGGAGGCCCCGCGCCTCACCGCACCGGTGCCGCCGCTGGCCAGGGCGAGGAGGAGTTCGGGGGTGAGCTGGCCGGCCGCGCGGGCCGGGTTTCGCTGCCATTCGTCCCAGTTGACGACGGCCTTGGCGAACTCCTTCGGGTGCTGGGCAGCGTAGGTGGCCCCGTCCACCATCCCCGCCAGGTGCAGACCGACGCCGTCGGGCCCGTCGTTGACGAGGTCGTCGATCCCGTCGTACCAGCCGCGCAGGGTGTCGCCCGCGCCGCCGAAGAAGTCGCCGAGCCCCTTCTCGAACTTGTCCCATCCCTTGCGGGGCGGGGGCTTGTCAGGAGCCTTCTCCGCCGCGGTGTCGAGTTGCCGCTTGGCCGCGTCGATGACGGTCTGCAGCTCGCTCTCCAGCTTGTCCAAGCGGTCGTAGCAGTCCTGCAGCGCGGCAAGGCCCGGATCGGTGTCCGGCGGCCGCTCCGGCAGCGGATCGTCTTTGCGGTCCAAGGCGGCGTTGTAGTCCGTGACGCGCTTCCAGTGGTTCTTGGAGGCCGCCCGTGCCTCGTCCGCGTCGTCGATGATCGGCCTGACGCGGGTGTGGACCGAGCGCAGCTTGTAGGCGTAGGAATCCAGCGCCTTCCCGGAGCTCTCGAAGTACTTCTGTGCGGACTCCAGTTCCTGGGGAAGCTTGTTGGTCGCGTCCTTGAACCCCTCCGCGCCGGCCCCGGTCCAGTCCATCAAGGACAGGTCGACCAGCTTGTCCATTCCGTCCTTGAACGCACCCGCGTAGGCGAGGAGCTTGAGGGCGAGCTCATCGACGTCCTCCGCATTGCCGTAAATGACGTCGCTGGGCTTGGCGTGGGGAGGTATGCGCTCGGCCCCGCCGCCCTCCATCGCATCGCGGCTCGTCATATGACCGGTCCCTTCCCGTTCGAACCGCCGTCGACCTCCCAGCCCCCGTCGACCCGCAGGCGGGGCCGCTGGGGCACGTCCTGATAACTGCCGGTGTCACCGTCGTCCAGCCACGGCTCCTGATAGATCTGAGGCGGCGGGTCGAACTTCGGCCTGGAGCCCTCCTGCCACGCCTTCATGCCTTCCTCGCCGAACGGCAGCTTGGCGATGTTGGCCGCGGTCGGCGAGAAGTCCTTGATGCGCAGAAGATCAGCCAGCACGTAGGCGGCGAGGACCTGCCGGAGCGTCTCCACCACCGTGTCCGTGTGCTCGGCCACCCGCCCCATGCCGAATCCCCACGCCGAGAGCATCTTCTGGGTCGGCGAGTAGATGTCGAAGTCGGCCGAGTTCGCGATCTGCGCGGACAACGCGCTCCACTCGCGCTTGATCTGGCGCGCGGCCTCCACGGACTCCTCCAGCGGAGTCAGCACCTTGCGCACCGAGGCTATCTCGATCTTGTAGCCCTCACCTGGGCTCAGGCCCGGCTGTCCCGCGTCCTCCGCCATCGTGCTCCCCCTGTTCAACCGTGATCTCAAGTGCCTTCGCGTCCAGCACGTACGTCCGTGGCCCCAGTGGATCCACCAGCGCGCGCACCCCCTCGGGCAGCAACTCGACCAGATCCGCGACGGTCGTGGACGCCCACCCGCAGGGCCCTGCGAACAACCCGAGCGCCGCGCAGGAGGTGAAGACCGGCACGACCGGGCCCTCTTCCGTCTCACAGACGAAGAAGCCGGGCTCGTCGGGACGTTGGAAGTACAGGCGCGAAGAGCGCAGCGCCTCCAGTCGATCGGCACGAGACATCGACGCGAGTCTCTCGTCGCGCAGCAGGTCACGCAGCGACATGTCTCCTCCTCGGTTTGCTCGCGCTATCACCCAGGAGAAGCTATCGCACAGGTGTGCCACATCCCTTGGTTTTGTTCGCGGTTGGCATCGATGACGGTGCCGGCGGCGACGTGTGGACAGGTCACGGATGACGGTACGAGCAGGACCGCAGGGCGGTGCAGAACGGCGCTCAACCTCTGGAACATGGCCTGCGCTGTCGACGACATAGTGGCGCTCGCGCGCGGCGGACCGCCGCCCCCCTCTCCCCCCAAGCGCCGATTCGTACGACGCATGCTTATGGCGCGGGTTCGATTCCCGTCATCCGCTCTTGCACGTAGGCCCAGGTCAGAGACCTGGGCCTACGTTGTTGTCCAGACCTCCAGGGACTCGCGCACCGTTCTCGTGGCGGTCAGGCTGCCGAGTGCCGACTGTCATTGGCTCCGCGTACGGTCTGCGCATGGTTGATCAGAGACCCCCCTTGTCATCGGTATACGGATTCGCGGCCTGGGTGCCCGTCCTTCGACTCATGCTGGGCGACGACGCGGAGCGGCGTGCCGCCCGGTCGGCCCGCGTGGCAGGACGCATCAGCCGGCACGGTTGGAGCCTCGCTCATCGGGGACCCATGTCGTCGACAGCGCAGGGTGCGGTGGAGGACATCCAGAGGGCACTCGCGCGCGGCGGAGTCGAAGAGGTCGCCTTCAGGGCGGAGGTCCGACCGGATGGAAGGACCACGCTCGGCCTGGTCTGGCCGAGCCCGGTCGTGGAACGCGCTGTCGGCTATCCGGACCTTGGAGTGCTCATCCTGGCCGATGGCCACCTTCCCGAGCCCTGGCTCCGCCGTCCCGACCCGGTGTCTGGGGCTGTGCCGGCACCGTCAGCGGATCTGGAGTTGCTGGAACGGACGCTCCGCGAACGGCTGCCGGATGCCGTCGGCGCGACGGAGGAGGAGATCGCTGCCGCCGAAGCACGCCTCGGTGTCGCGCTGTCCGAGGAGCTCAAGGTGCTCTACCGGGTGACACGGGTGGACTGGCGCGACGACTTCGAGGAGGCGGACCGCGCCTGTCATGCCGTCGGCTGCGAGCTCTCCGGCCTGGACGACCTGTACGCCGTCGACGGGGCGGTCCGTCACCCCGGCTGGGATGTGGGCGCGACGCATGCGGTCAGCACCGCACCCGATGCCGCGGTGCAGGGCCTGGCCGGCTCACCTGGCTGGATCGGCTTCGGAAGCAACGGCGGCGACGAGTTCGCGATCGACCTGACTCCCGGCCCGGGCGGACACTTCGGGCAGGTCATCCTGGTCGATCACGAACAGAGCCTCGGCGCTGAACTCGTGGCCGACTCCCTCACCGACTTCGTTCTGGGCCGCGTACGGGAAGAGCACCGTGACCGCCGCGGAGATCACCTTGCTGCCGCGGCCAAGGTCGGCACCGGATGCCTTGAGACGATCCAGGCCGCCGCCCATCCCGCCCTGGAAGTCCTGTCCATCGGCACCTGGGACGGCGCACCGTTCAGCCTCGCTCCTGTCGCCGGTCTGCCTCGCCTGCGCACCCTCACCGCCTTCCCCGGCACGCTGGCCGACCCTCTGGAGGTCACCGGGCTCCCCGCACTGGAGTTTCTGGAACTCGGCGCGCGGGAATGGCGCGCCCTCCTCGACGCCGGAGCCGTCCCGCGCACCCTGAAAGCCGCAGCCATCAAGGTGCGTGACCAGGACCACCTCCCCGTCGTGACCCTCGCCAACGAGATCCTGGCGCTCTGGGGCAGGCCCCAGATCGTACAAACCCTCATCGAGGGCGACCTTGGCCCGGCAGCCTGATGCACCGAACCCGAGGCAATCCGCAGGACCACCACTGCGCCCTGCCGCTCGCAGACGATGCGCCAGCCATTCTCCTCGGCCAGACCTGGTGCTTCGGCATGGCCCAGACCGGCTCCGCTTGCCTTGCTCGTTCGACCACGAAGGTCCCGCTCCCCGCGGAGCTGGACCGAGCACTCGCCTCGAAGGCCGTTTCCGGCCAATGATGGAAGGGCATCCTGCTCGCGCCGCAGACGGCGGCGCAGCCGAAGGGAAGAAGCCTCACGCGTGAGGTGACACCCATGAAACGCTTCGTACACGCGGGAGCCCTGCCGCTACTGGTGGCCGCGATGACAGGTGTGAGCAGCTGCGGGAGCGACGGTTCGACGCCCCCGCAGAACCCGCCCACGGTGACCAGGACCGTCACCGAGCCGCCGGCACCTGCCGAGCCGACGCCTTCCGCGCCCGAGCCGACACAACCAGCACCCGTGTCACCCCGGCCGACGCCTCCGCCGAAGGCAGCCGACGCGTCGTCCGTCGTCCTCCAGTACTTCGCCGCCATCAACGCTCAGGACTACCGACGGGCCTGGAACCTCGGGGGCAAGAACCTCTCCGGCTCCTACACGGCCTTCGCCGACGGGTTCGCCACCACCGCCCGCGACGTCGTCCACATCCTGCGCGCGGAGGGCGGCACCGTCTCCATCAGGCTGGAGGCCACACAGACCGACGGCTCGCTGCGGATCTTCGAAGGCACCTACACCGTGAACGGTGGCACGATCGTCGGGGCGGACATACGCGAGGTGACACCCCCGGAGCAACACCCTGACGGTGTCGGTCCTCCCTACGAAGACTGCGACGAGGTACGAGCCGCAGGCGCCGCGCCCCTCCTCGCGGGCCAGCCCGGCTACGCGGAGCATCTCGACCGGGACCGCGACGGAGTGGCCTGCGAACCGCCGCCCTGAGCCCAGGATCTCGCCGCCCGCAACCCCCACTCGGGCGCCGCCACGCCCGCGACGCCTTCGACCCCACCGGACGATTGATCGCCGGGTACCGTGCGCGGTCAGGGAGCGCCGCGCCTCCGAGGCAACCGGCCGTGCCCCAGCCGTGCCCTTGGGGGCGGTGAACGACGGTCGACACTGGTGTCCCAAGCCCGCGAGAAACACTAGGCTGAGGACCGTTTTCGCAGGTCAGATGCTAGAGGATCGAGCTGAGCGTCGGCGATTCCCAAGCTTATGGCGCGGGTTCGATTCCCGTCATCCGCTCCATAGCAAAGCCCCAGGTCAGAGACCTGGGGCTTCGTCGTTGTCCAGGGCGGTGCCGGCCGACGGGGCCGCGGGGTGGGGGAGTTCGGCGAGGAGGATCTCGGCGGCCTGGGTGACGTTGTCGGCCTGGACGGCACGGGCCATGGCCGTGCGGGCGGCCTCGGGCGTGGTGGCGGGCGGGACGACCATGAGGGAGAAGTGGTCGTTGTCGCCGCGGGTGATCAGGACGGTGTCGTCGCCGACGGGGAAGGAGTCGAGGTGCACGACCTGGTCGTCGACGACCAGACGGGGCGGGATGCCGTTCCAGGCGGAGGCGTCCAGGCCGACCCGGGTGATGGGGCCGAGGTGCTCGGTCAGGGCGGTGATCAGCGGCGGTAGCTCCCGCTCGACGTCACGCGAGCGCGGCCACCACGCGCCGTCCAGGAGGCTCTGCCGGGTCCCCGTCGTCTCCAGCCGGAGCAGCGCGGTGCCCGGCCCCACGGCCCTGTGGACCTCGTCCGGCAGGAGGCGTGGCTGCGTGGGGGTGTGGTGGGGGGAGGCGTCTGCATCGGTCATGATCGGTCCGTCCACAGGTGGTGCCGCTGCCGCCCGGACCGGTACCACTGCGGACGCCGGGCCGGCGGGCGGGGCGACGGCCCCGTTGTTTCACCGTACTCCGGGAGGCCGCGCGGACGCGCCGCTCCTCGCCGCGGAGCCGATCGGCACTGCGGCTTCGGACGTACGGTGGAAGTACGGGCCCTGCCCGACCCGCTCCGGGCGCTCGCGGGCGGGCCTCCGGTGGGAAGGGACGGTGCCGCCTTGGACCGCAACGAGCCAGTAGTCGAAGCCCTGCCGCCGCCGGGGTACGCCGAGGTACGCATCGTCTCCGCCACCCCGGACGCCGCCCGGCTGGTGGCCGACGTCCTGCGCCACTGCTTCGCCGGCGGCGAGCAGCGCAGCTACCCCACCCCTGGCGGGGGCACCCGCCTCCACCTCACCGTCGACACCGCCCACACCGCCGAACCGGCCCGGTCCTGGCTGGCCACCAGCAGGCCCCCGAGCGGCACCGGGCCCCACTCCGAAGAACCCTGACGAGGCAGCGGAGCCGACGGGCGCGCGTGGCGGCCCGTGCCGCCGCGGAGCATCCTGGAAGCCGCACCGCGATGCCGTCGGATCCGGCTCGTCGTCACCAACCCCGGCACCCGCCCCGCCGCCCGTCTGGAGGCAGCGGGCGCCCCGGCCACCCGCCAGGCACGCCTGGCACGCCTGGCACTCACACCGCGCACCTCCCTGGCCGGACTGCTGGACGGCGCCTGGTGGCCGTACTCACGCGATCTCGCCGCCGAGCTGCCGCCCCTGGTGGACGCGCTGCGGGACCGCTGGGGGCGGATCACGCGCATCACGGCGAATCCGGCACCCTGGCCCGTCGCCCCGTACCGGGTCCCCGTCGGCGAACACGCCGTGCACGTCGGCTGGTTCACCGACCAGGCTCCCGACACGATGATCCTGCTCTCGTACAACCTCGCCCGCTGCGACCTGCTGGTGATCCCCCCGGAGACCGAACCCGCCTCCGCCGCACTGCTGATGGCCGTCGCCTCCGCTCCGGGCAACCTCCACACCACGGACACCCTCATGTCCGACGAGGACGCCACCGGTCACCGCCTGCGGGAGGCCCTGGCCGGCGAGGACGCCTGGGAGACGGAGGGCGGGGCCTCCCCGCCGCCCCCTTCCCACCCCCGCCCCGTCGTCGGGGCACGCATGATCTACCTGCCGCGGAACATGCGGAGGTGACGGCTGCCGGTCCGTCGTCTCCCCGACCTCTCCACGCCGCGAACGAGTATCTACGCCGGCGGGATGAGAATGCGAGGGGTGGCGCAGTCAGGCTTATTGGCGTCCAGAAATAGTGACGTGATCGAACCGGAAACGACCGAGTCCGCATGCTAGTCTCGATTTCAGTTGCAGTTGTGGTTCCCGAAACTTCAAGTGCCCCCGGTCAGGCCCACCGGCCACTGGGAGTGCTTTTTCGTCTCCGGTCTCTCCGGCGGGGTAATCATCACGGCGACACAGCATCCGCGCAGTGCGGATGCCGATGAGCCCCCAGAAAGAGATATGACATGAGCAGTGGCACCGTGAAGTGGTTCAACGCAGAAAAGGGCTTCGGCTTCATCGCGCAGGACGGTGGTGGCCCCGACGTGTTCGCCCACTACTCGAACATCGCCGCCCAGGGCTTCCGCGAGCTGCAGGAAGGCCAGAAGGTCACCTTCGACATCGCGCAGGGCCAGAAGGGCCCGACGGCCGAGAACATCGTTCCCGCCTGACGCTGACGTGACGCTGACGCGCACGACGCGGCTGGGGCCCGCATCCCTCGGGGTGCGGGCCCCAGCCGCATTCTCCTGTCCACCGACACGTCTTTCATGTCCGTTCGAATCCGCCTCGGAATTCTCCTCGCCAATCCAGTGCGTCGGAGAATTCACAGACGCACGCCGCGCCGAGGAACCCGCATAAACGGCACGGCCACGACGCACCGTTTCCCCGGACGTCCGTGACGGAAATGGCGGACCGAGGCCGGGTGGATTCACGCCGGCTCCGCCGATCCCCCACCGTGACGAATTTCGCACCCTCGCATCCGGGTCCGACACTCCTCTCTCCCCCTCAGGAGCCACATGTGACATCGACTCAGGCAGAGCTCGACCCCGCGCACACCGCCGCCGGCAGTCCGCCCGCGCCGCCGACCGGCGAGGCGGAGCCCCATGTCTGGGCCGACATGACCGTCGAGGTGGCTCTGGCGGTCATGAGCGGCGCACGCACCGGGCGCCTCGTCGTCCGGGACGACGACGGCCGGCCCACCGGCCTCGTCACCCGGGCCCAGCTCAACGGCTTCCGTGCCACCTCCGCCTACACCGACCGGGTTCAGCTGCGTGACCTGCGCCCCGCGGGCTCTCCGTCCCGTCCTTGACGACGCGGGCCGAGGCCGAGCGCACC
Organism: Streptomyces sp. NPDC051909; assembly: GCF_040681095.1. NCBI lineage: Bacteria > Bacillati > Actinomycetota > Actinomycetes > Kitasatosporales > Streptomycetaceae > Streptomyces > Streptomyces sp. NPDC051909. Next base: position 18,819 of record NZ_JBFAYA010000013.1, read on the forward strand.
CACCCCCACCGGCGTACCGGCCGATCACGTCCCCCTTCTTCTACGAGCTTCTGCGAGGTCCCATGCGCTGCGTCATCGCCCGCTTCCCGTTCGAGCTGACGAAGGACGGTGTCCTGGAGACGATGAAGGGCGTCCGGCCCGAACCCGTCACCGGCGAGTTCGTGATCATCGGGCGCCGTGAGTACCCCGCCATGCAGGTCGGCGCCGTCATCACCCGCCAGGACCGCCGCGACTTCAGCGCCCGCGAGGTCGTCCGTGCCATGACCCGGCTCGGCTTCACCTGCCGCACCCGCTCCGCGGCCACGGACGGCCCGGTCCAGCAGGCGTCCGCCCTGCCCGGCACGTCCACGGTGGTCTGACCCTGCGGCGGGCGCACATCCTGTACGAGACGCGGGAACCGACTGCGCTCACGCCGGCCTCCGGCTGTCGTTCGGCCGGTCCTCGCGAGTGGGGGACACCTCCCGGCGGAGTCGCGCGGCAGAGGACCGGCGGACGTCAGCCGTGCTGCGGGCACGCCCGGGATCACGGCACGACTCCGTGGTACCGGCGGTGCGGATGGGAGCATTACCCTCGGTGAAGGCGTCGGACCCCCGACGCCCGTCGGAAGGGTTGGGCGGAGAGCATCCGTGCCCGAGCGGACACGGCACCACGAGGAGCGTGCCGACGTGTGGCTCCGCGTGCGGACCACCACCGGAGCGCGGTCCTCCTCGGGCGCTCTGGTGTCCGACGGCGCCAGAGCGCAGGTCTCCTCGGCCCCTCCCCCAGAGAGGTGAGAATGACAGCAGACGATGCCCTCGGCCGTCTCGACGATGACGACTACCCCGCCTACACCATGGGCCGGGCCGCCGACATGATCGGCACGACCCCCGGGTTCCTCCGCGCTCTCGGGGAAGCCCGCCTGATCACGCCGCTGCGTTCCGAGGGCGGCCACCGGCGCTACTCCCGCTACCAGCTGCGCATCGCCGCCCGCGCCCGGGAACTCGTCGACCAGGGCACGCCCATCGAGGCCGCCTGCCGCATCATCATCCTCGAGGACCAGCTCGAAGAAGCCCAGCGCATCAACGCCGAATACCGCCGCGCGGCGGCCGAGGGAGAGCCTCCGGCCGAGGGCTGAGCGGCACCGGCGCCCGCGGCGACTCTCCTTCTGCCCAGTGGACCATGCTGCACCGTGGCCGGACCCGCCGTCCGCCGCCGTCGACCACGTAGCCCCAGGTCAGCGACCTGGGGCTACGTCGTTGTCTCGACCCCTGAGGGGGCCTGCCGGGCCCTGCGCGTCGACGAGGCGCGCGAGTTCCACGCGTGACGAGATGCCGAGGCGGGCGTAGATGCCGCGCAGGTGGTGGTCGATGGTGCGGGGGCTGAGAGACATCCGGATCGCGATCTCGCGATTCGTCGCTCCGTCCGCCACCATCCGGGCGATCAGGGTCTGTTGCGCGGTGAGTGCGCCCAGGGCGGCGGTGGCCGGGGGGCGGGCGCACCGGGCCGTGTCGCCGAGTGCGCGCAGTTCCGCCTCCGCGTGCCGCGCGCTGGGCAGGGCTCCGAACTGCTCGAACGCCTGGAGCGCCGCACGCAGCCGGTCCCGCGCCTCCGCGGTACGCCGCATCCGCCGGAGCGCGATGCCGTACAGCAACTCGGTCCGCGCGCGTTCGAGGTGACGGCCGTCCGCGTCGTGCAGGTCCAGGGCGTCGCGGTAGTGGGCGAGGACCTCGTCGCCGGAGGCGAGCAGCGCCCGGCAGCGGGCCGCGAGGGCCAGATGGCCCGGGCTGGCGACGGTGTCCGCCCAGCGTGTGTAGCCGACGGCCGCCGCGGCCGCGGCGGCCGGTTCGCCGGCGCGGACGGCGGCCTCCACATAGTGCGGGGTGGAGAGCAGCCGAATCGCCGGATGCCCGTGCCCGGGGCCGAGGCGGGCCAGGGCGCGCAGCTGGGAGGCGGCCTCGGCGGGGCGGCCCTGCGTGAGGTCGAGGTAGGCGAGCGCCCAGAGGCTGAGCGCCGTGGCGAGCCCGATGCCGTGCTCCGCCGCGTACGTCCGGGCCTGCCGGGCGCGGTCCCGGCAGGTGGTGGTGTCGCCCTGGACCGCGGCCAGCAGGGCGAGGCCGGCCAGGATGTGGCAGGCGACGTTGTCCTGGCCGGTTTCGCGGGCGAGGCGGTGCGCGTCGAGCGCGGTCGCCGTCGCGGCGTCGAGGCGCCCGTTCCAGGCCTCGGCGTACGCGCGGAACTCCAACGGCCGGGGCAGGACGGCGAGTTCGCCCTGGGCGCGGGCGGCGGACTCGGCCTGGTGCGCCACGGCCAGGGCCAGGTCGTCGTCGCCGAGGTAGAGCGCGGCCAGCGCCGCGTGCACCAGCACGGTGGGGTCGTCGCCGTGCCGGGCGAGGGACACGGCTTCACGGAGCCGGACGGCGGCCTCGGCGTAACGGCCGCGTACGGCGGAGGCGATCCCGGTGAGTCCGGCGAGCAGGGCGCGGCCGGCGGGAGCGGACGGTGGCGGGCTCTTCCGGGCGAGGCCGGCGGCGAGGGCCGCGGCCTGGTGGCAGCGGTGCAGGTCGCCGGTGTAGTGGCCGACCTCGGCGGCGTACGCGAGGGCGTACGCGGCGGTCGCGGGGGCGGCGAAGGCGTACCCGGCAGGCGTACCGCCGGCCGCCGAAGGCCCCGCGCCGGGCGCGGCGTACGCCCCCCGCGCGCCGGCGAAAGCCGAGGTCGCGGCCGCGGCAAGGTCGTCGTAGGCATCGGGGACGTGCCCGGAGCGCAAGGTGACCAGGCCGCGCAGCAGCCGCACGCGGGGGTCCGTGCCGGGAGCCGTGCGTTCCGCGGCGGCGAGGAGGCAGCGTGCCCGGTCGGGCCGGCCGCCGTGCCAGGCGTGGAGGGCGGCACGGGCGAGGGCGGCGTGGCGGACGGCGGTGTCGGGGGTGAGGAGCGCGGAGCGTTCCGCGTGGTGGGCGGCGGTCGCCGGGTCGGGGGCGGGTGCGCCGGCCAGCGCGCGGGCGAGGCGGCTGCTCGGGCCGAGAGAGGCGCAGGCGCGATGCCAGTTCCACGGGCCCGGCTCGGTCCTCGGGTCGAGGACGAGCGCCAGCGACCGGTGGGCGAGGCGCCGCTCCTCGGGTCCTGCGCTGTCGTACACCACGTCCCGTACGAGCGGGTCGGCGAAGACGAGACCGGCGGCGGTGGAGCGGATGAGGCCGGCCTCCTCGGCAGGTTCGAGGTCCGCGGGCCGGTGCCCGGCGGCGACCACCGCGCGGTCGAACGCCCGGCTCTCCACGGGGTGTTGGTCGGCGGCGGCGAGCAGCAGCAGCCGGCGCGTGGCGGTCGGCAGCCGGGCGAGGCGGGCGCGGTGCTGTTCCGTGGCCGGCAGCCGGCGGGTCAGCGGATCCGGCAGCGGGTCGAGGCCGGCGCGTTCACGCGCGGTGAGTGCGGCGGTGAACTCGGCCGCCGCGCGCGCGTCGCCGTACACCGCGAGCCGGACGCGCACGCTCACGCCGTCCTGCGACAGCCCGGGGGTGCGGTCACCCGGCTGTGGTCCCAGCGCACCCGCGCCGCGTGGCCCAACTGGCATGTCTCGTAACGCTAGAGCTAAGTTACCGACGTGTAAAGACCGGTGAAACAGCCGATGGCGACGGCATCGCGAGGCCCTCACTCTGTGGCTCCCCCAACGAGTGAGAGGAACCCCGATGCGACGATTCACCCGTGCGCTCTCCGCCGCCGCCGCGGCCTGCGCCGCGGTGGCGGCCTTCCTGCTGCCGGCTGCTCCGGCCCAGGCGGCGGTGCCCGATCCGGTCCTGTTCGTCCATGGATACAAGGGCGGCGCGTGGAACTTCAACGAGATGGTCTCCGACTTCAAGGCGTCCGGCTGGCCGGCCGACCGGCTGTACGCGATGTCGTACAACCCGTTCCAGTCGAACGAGACGACCGCCGCGCAGATCCGCGATCAGGTCAACGCGCTGCGCGCCCGCACCGGCGCGGCGAAGGTGGACATCGTCACCCACTCGATGGGCGGCCTGGGCTCGCGCTGGTACCTGAAGTTCCTCGGCGGCACCTCGTACGTCGACGACTGGGTGTCCCTGGGCGGCCCGAACCACGGCACGAACGCGGCGCAGGTCTGCGACTGGGCGATCGCGTCGTGCAAGGAGATGGCGACGGGCAGCACCTTCCTCACCGCGCTCAACAGCGGCGACGAGACGCCCGGGGCCGTCAACTACGGGACCTTCTGGTCCACGTGCGACGAGATGATCAACCCGGACACGAGCACGATCCTGTCCGGCGCGAGCAACACCAGCGTGGGGTGTGTGGAGCACGCGTGGCTGCTGGTCAGCGAGAACGTCTCGCAGCTGACGCGGAACTTCGTCAGATGACGCGAGCCCTCACCGGCTGAGCCCCCAAAGGCGGGGGGCGGTCGTCGCGCGGCCACGAGGTACACGTTGTGGCCGTCGAGCGCGTCGCTCAACCGTCCGGACGGATGCACCGGATGCTGGCCCAGGTCCTCCGCGTACACCCGATGCCGCAGCTCATGGATCCAGTCGTGATCATCGGGCGTGGCTGCGCGCAGCTGTACGGCGTGGTCCATGAGCGTCCCCCTGAGGCAGTCCGGCGAGGCGGTCCGGCGAGGCGGTCCGGTAAGGCAGTCCGGCTTCGCTCCCCAGCATGGGAAAGCCCGACGGACGACACATGAGTACGTGTACTCACCTCGGTCGCGCCCGCCACGACCTCTGCGGCCCGTCCACGCCGATGGCGAGGTCGGTCACGAACCGCAGGAGGACGCCGGGGTCGTGGTGCCGAGCTGGATCAGCTGCGGGGTGGGCGCGCAGCAACCGCCGGCCTCGGCCGCGTCGTCCGTGTTCGGCTGGTCGAAGAGGCCGGCGCCGCCGCAGACTCCGGTTTCGGGCAGGACGAGTTCGACGCGCTCGGCGGACTCGTGGTCGCCGGCGATGGCGGCGACCACGGAGCGGACCTGCTCGTAGCCGGTGAGGGCGAGGAAGGTCGGGGCGCGGCCGTAGGACTTCATGCCGACGAGGTAGACGTCTTCCTCCGGGTGGGAGAGCTCCTTCACGCCGTGCGGGTAGACGGTGCCGCAGGAGTGCTGGTTGGGGTCGATGAGCGGGGCGAGCGCGACGGGGGCCTGGAGGCGCTCGTCGAGGCCGAGGCGGAGTTCGTCGAGGAAGGAGAGGTCGGGGCGGAAGCCGGTGAGGACGATGACCTCGTCGACCGGGTCGAGGCGGCGGCCGTCCTCGGCTACGAGGACGAGCTGTTCGCCCGCGCGCTCGATCGCCTCCGTACGGAAGCCGGTGACGGCGTCGGCGTGGCCCTCGTCGACGGCGGCCTTGGCGGCGAGGCCGAGGGCGCCGCGGGCGGGGAGCTGGTCCGCGGTGCCGCCGCCGAAGGTGGAGCCGGAGATGCCGCGCCGCAGGATCCACGTGGCGTGCGTGCCGGTGCCGTCCGCCGACTGCGCGAGGTCGGCGAGGGTGGCGAGGGCGGTGAAGGCGGAGGCGCCGGAGCCGATGACGGCGGTGCGCTTGCCCGCGTAACGGACCCGAACCGCGGGGTCGTCGAGGTCGGGGACGCGGTAGGAGACGCGGTCGGAGGCGGCGCGCTCGCCGAGGGCGGGGAGGCCGTCGCCCCCGGCCGGGCTCGGGAGGGCCCAGGTGCCGGAGGCGTCGATGACGGCACGGGCGAGGATCTTCTCCTCACGGCCGTCGGCATACCGCACGTGGACGGTGAAGGGCTGGGACTCGCGGTCGGCGTCGACGATCCGGTCGCGGCCGGAGCGGGAGACGCCGGTGACGCGGGCGCCGAAGCGGACCTTGTCACCGAGGACGTCGGCCAGCGGACGGAGGTACTGCTCGGCCCAGTCGCCGCCGGTCGGGTACGTCTTCACGTCGGGCTTCACCCAGCCGGTGGGGGCCAGGAGCTTCTCGGCGGCCTGGTCCGTGATCTCGCCCCAGGTGGAGAACAGCCGGACGTGCGACCACTCGCGCACCGCCGCGCCGGCGACGGGCCCGGCCTCCAGGACCAGCGGTTCGATGCCGCGCTCGACGAGGTGGGCGGCGGCCGCGAGGCCCGCGGGCCCGGCGCCGATCACGAGGACGGGCAGCTGGTCGGTGACGGTGGCGTTCACGACGATTCCCCTTTACTTCGACGTCTGTCGATGTCTTGCCCGGCAAGCATGACACCTGAATCGACGTGCGTCAACATAGACATTCATCGAAACTGCGAGGTCCACGAGGCCACGAGACTCACCCAATTGGTTCGACATGTGTCAACATAGATGTATGTCGAATGCCACTGTGTTGCCGCTGATCCAGCCCGAGGCCGCCCCCTGCTGCCCGCCGCTGAACGAGCGCCCGCTGACCTCCGAGGAGGCCGAGCGGACCGCGAAGATGTTCGACGCGCTGGGCAACCCGGTCCGGCTGCGCCTGTTCTCGGCGGTCGCCTCCCACGAGGGCGGCGAGGCGTGCGTGTGCGACATCTCCGACGTGGGCGTGTCTCAGCCGACCGTGTCCCACCACCTGAAGAAGCTCAAGGAGGCCGGCCTGCTCTCCTCCGAGCGGCGCGGCACCTGGGTCTACTACCGGGTCGAGCCCGCCGTTCTCGCGGCGATGGGGCAGCTGCTCGCCAAGGCAGCCGCCGCGTGACCGACTCCGCCACCTTCGCAGCCTCCGACGCCTCCACCACGGCCGACGCCTCCACCACGGCCGTCGTGCCGCTCACGGCGGAGCACGCCGAGCAGGCCCTGGCGATCTACCAGGCCGGGATCGACGAGGGCAACGCCACCTTCGAGACCGCCGCCCCCACCTGGGAGCGGTTCGACGCCACCAGGCTGCCCGGGCACCGCTTCGCCGCCGTCGACGGGACCGGCCGCGTGCTCGGCTGGGTCGCCGCGAGCAAGGTCTCCGAGCGGGCCGCGTACGCGGGTGTGGTCGAGCACTCCGTCTACGTACACCCCGACGCGCGCGGGCGGGGCGTCGCCGCGTCCCTGCTCAAGGCGCTGATCGACTCGACGGAGGCGGCCGGGATCTGGACGATCCAGTCCGGGATCTTCCCCGAGAACGCCGCCAGCCTCGCCGTCCACGAGCGGGCCGGCTTCCGGATCATCGGCACCCGCGAACGCATCGCACTGCACCAGGGCCGCTGGCGCGACACCGTGCTCGTCGAACGCCGCAGTCCTCACATCGCCTGACGGCCTCACGGTCTATCGCCGTGAGGGCACCTGGGCCGGGGCCGGGGCCGCGAACCTCCTGCGCCAGGCCAGCGACACGTACACCAGCGCGACCAGGACCGGGACCTCGATGAGCGGGCCGACGACGCCGGACAGAGCCTGACCGCTGGTGACGCCGAAGGTGGCGATGGCGACGGCGATGGCCAGCTCGAAGTTGTTGCCGGCGGCGGTGAAGGCGAGGGTGGCGGTGCGGTCGTAGCGCAGGCCGATCGCCTTGCCGAGGGCGAAGGTGCCGAACCACATCACCGCGAAGTACACGAGGAGCGGGACCGCGATCCGGGCCACGTCGAGGGGCTGCGAGGTGATGGTCTTCCCCTGCAGGGCGAAGAGGACGACGATCGTGAACAGCAGCCCGTACAGGGCCCACGGCCCGATCTTCGGCAGGAACTTCTGCTCGTACGACGCGCGGCCCATCTTCTTCTCGCCGATGCGGCGGGTGAGGAAGCCGGCGAGCAGCGGGATGCCGAGGAAGACGACGACGTTGAGGGCGATCTTCCCCATGGAGATGTCCAGGGTCTCGCCCTCCCCGAGGCCCAGCCAGCCGGGGAGGATGTCGAGGTAGAACCAGCCCAGCAGGCCGAAGGCCAGGACCTGGAAGACGCTGTTGAGGGCGACGAGGACGGCGGCGGCCTCGCGGTCGCCGCAGGCGAGGTCGTTCCAGATGATCACCATGGCGATGCAGCGGGCCAGCCCGACGATGACCAGGCCGGTGCGGTACTCGGGCAGGTCCGCCAGGAAGATCCAGGCAAGGGCGAACATGACCGCGGGCCCGAGGACCCAGTTGATCACCAGCGACGAGACCATGAGCCTGCGGTCGCCGGTGACGGCGTCGAGCCTGTCGTAGCGGACCTTCGCGAGCACCGGGTACATCATGATCAGCAGGCCGACGGCGATCGGCAGCGAGACACCGCCGATCTCGACCTTCGCGAGGGCGTCGTTCAGACCCGGGATCAGCCGGCCGAGGCCCAGGCCGAGCGCCATGGCGAGCAGGATCCAGACGGCGAGGAAGCGGTCGAGCGTCGACAGCTTCGCGACCACCGACTGTTCTTCGGGGGCGGCCACGGAAGCGGTTGGAGTCACGGACAGGCCCTCTTGTTCTCGGCGGCGTTACGGGCGGACTCGGCCAGCTCGGCGAACTGGCCGGCGAGCTGCTCGATGACGTCCGGCTTGAGCCGGTAGTAGGTGAACCGGCCGCAGGGCTCGGTCTCGACGACCCCGGCCTCGCGCAGGACTCTCAGGTGGTTGGAGAGGTTGGTCTGCCTGGCACCGGTCTCCTCCACGAGGTGGGTGGTGCAGAGCGTCTCGCGGGCGAGCAGGGTCACGATCTGGAGGCGCAGGGGGTCTCCCAGCACCCGAATCAGATCAGTATCGACTGACGTCATCATGGACTGATACTCTCACATCATCCGATGCTGATACCAGCCTGGGCTGACCTCTTTGAACCAGGGCGCTCGACGGCCGGGTCACGGCCCTGCCGGACGACACGCCGTCCGGCTCCTGAGCCTCCCCCCTCGCCTCCCTCGTACCGCCCCCCGCACCACCTCCGCACCACCTCCGCACCACCTCCGCACCACCTCCGCACCACCTCCGCACCAAGGAAACACCGATGACTGCTCCCCTCGCCTCCGTCCTCTTCGTCTGCGTCCACAACGCCGGCCGCTCCCAGATGGCAGCCGGGTTCCTGCGCCACCTCGCCGGCGACCGCGTCGAGGTCCGCTCCGCCGGCTCCCTTCCCGGCGACCGGATCAACCCCGCCGCGGTGACCGCGATGGCGGAGCTGGGCATCGACATATCCGACCAGACGCCCAAGGTCCTCACCCCCGAGGCCGCCCAGGCGTCCGACTACATCGTCACCATGGGCTGCGGCGACACCTGCCCGTACTTCCCCGGCAAGACCTACCTCGACTGGCAGCTGGACGACCCCGCCGGCCAGGACGTCGAGGCGGTCCGCCCCATCCGCGACGAGATCAAGACCCTCATCGAGGGCCTCGTCGCCGACATCGACGCGAAGAAGCACACGGAGCAGCACGCGGAGAAGCTGGCGAGCTGACTCCCCGTGCCGATCACCACCACTGCGTCGGTCGCCGCCGTCTGACGCACCGCGGGCGGCAGATCGACGGCGGCATCGACCGGCGGCAGATCGACCGGCGGCACAGCCCGCTTCCACGAGGTGTCGTCCCGCGCGCCCGGGGCTAGCGTGGAAGGGGAAGCCTCGGGAGTTCCGCGGAGGCCGCCATGGTGCGACTCGCCGATCAGGTAGTCAGCGCGCTCAGTGACCGCGTCAGGGGAGATGTCGCCTCGCCGTGCCGGCCGGGACCATCAGCCACACGGGTGTCGGCGGCCTGACCCTGGGCGGTGGCATGGGCTGGCTCACCCGCCACCACGGGCTGACCGTCGACAACCTCCTGGGCGCCGAGGTGGTGCTGGCCAACGGCGCTCTGGTGCACGCGTCGGCGGACGAGAACCCCGATCTGTTCTGGGCGCTGCGCGGAGGCGGCGGCAACTTCGGGGTGGTCACGGCCTTCGACTTCGCGCTGCACCCCGTGGGGCCCGAGGTGCACGTCGGTGTCTTCTTCTGGGACATGTCGGTGGGCCGCGAGGCGCTGGAACTGATCCGCGAGGTGGTGCCGGCGCTCCCGCCCAGGCACAGCGCGCTGATCGGTGTCGGGCTGAGCGCTCCGCCGGAACCCTTCGTGCCGGCCGAGCACCAGGGCAGGCTCGGTCACGCACTGATCATCGGGGGCTTCGGCAGCGCGGAGGAGCACGCCGCCGCGGCCGCCCTGCTGGACGGCGGGCCGCCGAGGCTCTTCGAGATGCGGACCCCGCTGCCCTACACCCAGTTGCAGAGCATGCTCGACGACTCCTCTCCGTACGGGATCCTCGACTACGAGAAGGGGCTGCCCCTCGCGGAGTTCACCGACGACGTGATCGCGCTGATGAACGACTCCGTGCGGCGCAAGACCTCGCCGCTGACCTTCTGCCCGACCTTCCGGCTGGACGGCGCCTTCACCGAGGTCGACGAGGACGCCACGGCCTACGGGGGCTCGCGCGAACCCGGCTACATGCTGGCCCTCACCGCCCTCTCCTTCGATCCCGAGGAGCTCGTGGCGGACACCGCCTGGGTCCGGGGACTGTGGACCGAGCTGCTCCCGCACGCGGTCGGCCCCGGTGGCTACGTCAACTTCATGGCCGAGATCGAGGAGGACCGCGTCCGGGCGTCCTACGGGCCGGAGAAGTACCAGCGGCTGGCGCAGATCAAGGCCGAGTACGACCCGGAGAACGTCTTCCACCGCAACGCCAACATCGTGCCGTCACTCGCCTGACGCGCCGCGACGCGCCGACGGGATGGTCTGTCAGGCAGCCGTCACCGACGGGTCGGCTCGGGCGATGCCGTGGCCGGTGCGGGAGTGCCGTACGCCGCGAGGGGCCATTCGCGCCGGTAGACCGGGATCGGCAGTTCCTTCTCGAAGAGCGGGGTGCCGAAGATCGCGATACGGGCCGTCAGGGCTCCGTCGATGTCGAGCCCGCCGTAGACGCCGGCCTTGCCGTTGACGACCGGGGCGGCGCCGGTGGAGTCGATGGTGACCGACCCCTCGACCGCCGTCCGGAGGTACGGCTTGATCGACGCCTTCAGGCCCACCGCGTCGTACAGGGCGACCGAGCCCTCGACGGTCAGGCCGGTGCGGACGGACGCCCGGCCGTCGAGCGTGGCGCGGACCGGGGAGATGTTCAGGGTGCCGGGGTCGGTGGCCGTCTTCCAGCCGCCGCCCTTGGTGTAGTCGGAGCGGATGCCCCAGTGGCCGGCGAGCTCCTGCTCGGCCTCGATGGTGACCTGGCCGTCGGCTCCGAGGGTGGCGTAGACGGTCAGGTCCAGGGTGATCACGATCGGCACGGGGCCGGCCATCACCGTGGGGGTGGCGTGGAGCTTGGCGAGCGGGATCCGCATCGGCTCGGCGGAGCCGGAGATCCCGGCGCGGACGCGCCAGTCGGCGCGGGCGTCGATCTCGAAGCCGACGCCCGCCTGCCGGGGGCTGAGCGCGCGGCCCTCGTAGGAGAAGTCGAGGGACGGGTCGAGCTGAACCGAACCGGCGAGGGCGACCGAGGCCCCGTGAGGCAGCGGGATCGTGGTGTCCGCGTCCAGCTTCAGGCCGGCCGAGACGGAGCCGTTGCCGCCGTCGGCGCGCTGCGTGAAGGAGACCTTGAGGTCCTTGACCTGCGGCTCGACGGTGATGTCGCGCGGGTCGAGGGCGGTGCGCAGGCTGGCGGAGCTGTCGCCGAGGAGCTCCGAGACGGTGGCCGGGCGGGTGTCGACGGTGGTCTTGCCGGCCTCGGTCTGCTTGACCCGGGTGATCGCGACCAGGGCGCCGCGCGGGGCGGCCGGGGTCGGTGGGCTGTCGATCAGCCGACCGGGCCGGACCTCCGCGTCGGCCGCGGTCCGGGCGTTCCGCGGAGCGCCGTCGGCGGGAGCCAGGACGGCCTCGCCGGTCCGCTGGTCGTACGAGGCGAGCTCGAGGCCCGGGGTGTCGGCCCCGGCCGGCCTGCCGGACTTCGCGGGAGGGGTGACGAGGGCCAGCTTCGCCGGCTTTCCCCTCGGCACGACGGTGACCGGCAGGCTCCCGGGGCCGGGCGTGTGCCGGGGTGCCGGTGCCTTCGGTGTGGGGGTGGACGCGACGGCCGGGTCGCCCGACGGGGAGTCGGCGCTCGGAGCGACGGTGGCCTGGACAACGGGGGCGTTGTCATCGGCGGAGCGGGCCGCCGGTGTCGTCTTCGTGCCGCAGCCGCTGAGGGCGAGCGCGACGGTCACCGTGAGCGTGGTCAGTGCTCGGGTGCGTATGGACATGCGGAGGGTCACCTTCGACGTCGAGTTGGTCAGGTTCGATGCGTGGGAGAGGCGGAACGCGAGGTCATGGGCGAGGTCATGGGCGAGGGCACGGTCATGGGCCTGACATGCATTGATGTCAGGCCCATGACACCCCCGCCGACTGCCGGAACTACAGGCTCTAGTTTCTTGGGGGGACCGTACACTAGCCGGTGATCACGCCCGAAAACCGGGCGGCCGAAGCCCCTGCCGGACCGACGACATCAGGCCACGCGCGGCACCGGGCGAGAAGGCGAGGAGAGGACCGGAGAGATGGGCAGGCCGTCACGCCCCCCTCTGACCCGGGAGGACATCCTGCGGGCCGCCCTGGAGCTGGTGGACGAGGAAGGCGCCGCCGCGCTGTCGACGCCCCGTCTCGCCGCCCGACTGGGCGTCAAGGGCCCCTCCCTCTACAACCATGTCTCCGGCCGGGACGAGATCATCGACGGCATCCGCGAGCTCATCGGGCGCGAAATGGACATCGACACGAGCATCCGCCCATGGACCGCGGCGGTGAGCAGCTGGGCCCGCGCCTACCGGGCCGCGATCGCCGCCCACCCGAACGCGATCCCGCTGATGGCCGGACGGCCCGTGCGCTCGCTCCTGGCACTGCGCGGCTATGCGGCGGCCTTCGACGTGCTGCGCGCCGCCGGATGGCCGGAAGAGCACCTGATGCCCCTCGTGCAGTCCTTCGAGTACTTCCTCGCCGGCTCCGCCCTCGCCCTGGTCGACGCACCGACCGCGCTCCCGCTGCCGCTGCCGGAGGAGGAGCTCCCACCCGGCCTGGACCCGGTCCTGAACGCGCCGCCCGACTACCGCGACATCGCGTTCGACGCGGGCCTGTCCGCCCTCGTCCGCGGCTTCCAGGCCACCCTCGACACCCTCCGGTCCGCCACCGACCGGTGAGCACCGGATCACACGCCTGCTCGCTGCGGGCTACCTCGACGGGGTCGCCGGAGTGGAGGCCCACCACGTGGAGGGCGCCGCCGCCGTGTAGCCCAGGGACTCGTACAGCGGTCTGCCCAGCTTCGAAGCGGTGAGCGTGACCGGCAGGCCGGCCAGGGGGGCGAGGGCGCCGAGCATGACGGCCCGGCCCACGCCACGGGACCGGAAGGCCGGCGACGTGCCGACCCAGTAGTGGCTGCCGACGCCGTCGTCCACGACGCTGACGCAGGCGCCGGCGGGCACTCCCTCGTACGAGGCGAGGAACACGTCCACGCCCGGCTGCTCGATCAGTGCGGCGGGGAACAGCTCGCCGGGGCGGTGGGGCTTGAATCCGTCCAGCTCGAAACCCTCGATCACGATCCGCTCGGCCGCCCGGAGGTCCTCGGGCCGCCGTACCCGGATCACGTCGAGGGCCGGCTCGCCGACGGGCTGCCCGGGCGGGCGCAGCATGACCGGCATCTGCCAGTCGCGCATGCCCAGGTGGCTCAGGTCGGTCGAGCTGAACGGGTCCTCGGCGTTCACCGGGCCCGCGGCCCCGCGCGCCAGCTCGCTCAACTCGGCCAGCTCGCCCGGGTCGAGGTCGGGCTCCTGGATCAGGATCCGCAGGCCGGCCCGCTCGTCGCCGTCCACCGCGAGGAATCCGCGGCGTCGGACGACCTCATGTCCCCGGCTTCGGCCGGTCGCGGTCCAGAAGGCGGCGGAGTTACGGGCCTGAAGCGTCGGCGCCGACGTGGCTCTGTCTGTCATCGCACCCACGGTAGTGCGCAATTGCCCTGCCACACGGGCCAATTCCGTACGCGCCGACTGGGCCACCTCGACGGGCGAAGCTCCCCCGCCCGGTCGGATGGACCGGGCGAAGGAGCTTCGGGAGAGCCCGCTGCCGGGTCAGGGCTTGATGCGGACCACCTGCGGGTCGTGGTCGGACGCCTGGGCGGCGAACTCGCTGTTGATGTGGACGACGTCGTAGTGGACGTGCTGCGGCTTCAGGCCGGGGCTGACCAGGATGTGGTCGAGGACCTGCGAGTTGCCCTGGTAGACGTACGAGTAGCGCTCGGACTCGGGGAGTTCGTTCACCAGGTCGCGCAGGACGCCGCCCTGGGTGAGGGTCTGGAGCGCGGGCGAGAACTGGTAGTCGTTGAAGTCGCCGAGGGAGACCACGCGGGCGCGCGGGTCGGCGGCCAGGAGCTTGGCGACGAAGGCCTGCTCGGCCGCGGCCTGCTTGGCGCGCTGGACCTCGGAGCCGCGGGTCGGGGCCTGGAAGCGGCTGTCGAGGCCCTGGTCGCCGCCCTTGCTGTTGAAGTGGTTGGCGATCACGAAGACCGCCTTGCCGTGGAACTCGAACTGGCCGATCAGCGGCTTGCGGCTGCTGTTCCAGGCCTCGTTGCCCGGGTCGATCCGGCCCGGGGAGGCGGTCAGCGAGGTGTGGTTGCCGGTGCCCACCACGTCCACCGGGGTGGTGGCGTCGCCGCCGGGGATGTCGGTGAAGGAGACACGGTCCGGGTTGAACAGGAAGACCTGCCGGATGTTGCCGCCGGGCTCGCCGCCGTCCTTGCCGTTCACCGGGTCGACGGAGCGCCAGTCGTAGGCCGGGCCGCCGGCCGCCCTGATCGCCTCGACGAACTTGGCGACGGTGGCGTCGGACGAGACCGTGCCGTCGTTGACCGGGCCGTTGTCGTCCTGGATCTCCTCCAGGGCCAGGATGTCGGGCGAGCGCAGGTTGGTGACCACGCCCGCCGCCAGCGCGGCGAACTTCTCGTCGGAGTCGCCCGGGTCGAGGTTCTCGACGTTGTACGTGCCGATCTTCAGCTCGCTCGGCAGACCGGACTCGGTGACCTCCCGCTCCAGGCCGCCCGACCGGACGGCGCCGACCCGGGTGGCCGCCACCGCGTAGCCGCCGAACGAGGTGTAGTCCAGCGGGCCCCCGGTGGCGCCGGTGAGCCGGTCGCCGACGTCGGCGACCGGGAAGTCGGCCGCCGCGCCCAGCGACTGGACCATGAGACGGCCGGAGTTGGGCCGGTCGTAGCCGAGGTAGACGACACCGCCGCGGGACGAACGCGGGTCCTGCTCGCGGGCGTCCACCCACAGCTCGTGGTACTTGTTGCTGGCCTGCGTCACCGGCACGTCGCGGACCTCGACGTCCATGCCCTCCAGCGACTCGAACAGGTCGAGCGCGTAGCTGCCGGGCCGCAGCGGCAGCGACTCGATCGAGCCGCCCGCCGCCTCCGGGGTGTACGCCGCCGGGATGCGCGTGCCGTCGAGCACGACCGGCGCGGGCACCGGGTTGCCCGAGGAGACCACGGTGACCTTGGGGCTGGTCAGCTCGGTGACGGACTGCGAGCCGCCCGAGCTGTTCGGGTAGTACTCGCTGACCTTGGCCGTGACGAGCACCGAGTCGCCGGTCTTGACGGCCGGGGCGGCACTGCCGGTGAAGACGAAGACGCCCTCGCTGGTGGCCGGGTCGGCGTCCGCGTCCGGGTCCTGGATCCAGAAGCCCTTGGAGCCGTACGTCCGCACGCCGGTGACGGTGCCGGGGACGCCCGCGACCGTCTTGCCGGCCAGCGGCGAGAGGCGGGTGGCGCCCTGGATGTCGTGGATGCGGACCGTACCGGGCTCGGTCGGGCCGCCGCCGGAGCCGTCACCGCCGCCCGGGGTCGACTCGCCCTTGCCGTTGACCGGCGTGGGCGCGCCGGCCCGGAGGTCGGCGGCGTTGTCGTCGGTGTCGGCGAGGGACGCGGCGCGGGCCACCGAGGCGGTGTTGGAGGCGCCCGGGGCGGCGGCGGAGCCCTCGTGGACCACGGCGGTGCCGAAGCCGACGAGGTCGACGACCCGCGGGTCGACGGCGCAGTCCGCGGCGGTCTTGCAGGTCAGCGGGTCGGTGCCGGTGACGAGCGCGATGGTGCCCGTCGTGGCGGACAGGGCCAGGTTGCCGGCGGCGTCGGCGGCCGGCAGGTCCACGGTGCCGCCGGCGCCGGGCGCCTCGGCGACCAGGTAGCGGCCGCCGGGGGCGACCGAGCCGCTCAGCGGGGTGACCCCCCACTTGCTGGTGGCGCTCGGGTTGCCCGGCAGGTACTGCACGCTGTGGCCGGCCAGGCCGAAGGCGGCCGCGGACGGGTTGGCGAGCTCGATGAAGTCGTTCTTCAGCGTCGCGCCGGAGTTGCCGCCACCGCCGTACACCTCCGCGATGACCGCGCCCGTGGACGGGGCGGCGAGGGCGCCGGGCAGCGGGACGAGCACCAGGGACGCGGTGACCGCGGCGGGCAGGGCGGCACGCAGCAGCAGGCGGTGGGGACGGCGGGTGGATATGTGGCTGGGCACCGTTGCGGAGCTCCTTCGTGACGGGTGGGACGAGGCCGGCCCGGTCGCCGCGCCGGCGCCCAGGGTCGATGAGGGGTCGTCAAGGTGTCGGCGGAGGACGCCGTCGGGCGTCTCACGCGGATCCAGGGGCGAAGATACGCGCGTAGAACGTGGCGTAACAAGGCTTCGGACGTGAACTTACGAGGATGCGGGCGCGCGGCGCTACACGAGGAGGAACGCGGCGGCGGTGGACGCGCCGAGGGCGGCTCCGGCGAGGGTCTGGGCCACCGTGTGGTACGTCAGCGCGACCCGGGACCAGCACACGGCGGCCGTGAGCCCGTAGGCGAGCAGCCACCACGGGGAGTGCACCGCGGCGAGGAGGGCGACCACGGCCGAGGCCACGGCCGAGTCCACCGAGATCTTCCAGACGGTGTTCACCGCGAGCAGCCCGACGGTCATCACCCACAGGGCGAGCATCGCGACCAGGATGGCGACGGGCGCCCCGCCGAGGACCATGACCAGCGAACCGGTGCCGATGGAACCGAGGATGACGAAGAAGATCGGTGCCCGCTGGGTGCGGTCGACCACGTGGCGGTCGCCCCAGGTGCCCCGCTTGCGCTCCCACTCGATGTAGCCGGCCGGGATCAGCCCGGCGCACAGGGCGCCGAGCAGCCCCCACAGCAGGCCGGTCCACTGCCCGGAGGCGGCGGCCAGGCCGATCCCGAGCATGCCCACGAGCAGGACGTTGCGGGGCTGCAGGACGTCGGTGACGGTGCGGGCGGTCCGGTTCACGCGCCGGCCTCCAGGCCGGACCGCAGGACGAGGCGGGTCCGCTGCTCGGGGATGTCCTTGTAGGCGGCGGCCACCCGTACCAGCCAGGCGACCTCGTCGTCCTGGTCGGTGGCGTGCTTGGTCTCGAAGGCGGCGGCCTTCCCGGCCGGCGCGCCCTCCGCCTTGGCGGCCAGGGCCGCCTTGATCCAGTAGGCGTCGGCGAGCGAGCCCGCCTTCGCGGGGTCGGCGGCCTCGCGCTCGGCGGCCTCCTTGGCGGCGGTCAGCAGGCTGTCGGGCACGTAGTGACGCAGCTTCTCGACGGCGTCCGCGATGTCGGCCGCCCAGCGGTCGACACGCAGGTCCGCGGGGGTGCCGAAGCGGGTCAGCTCCCGGGCGAGCGAGGCCGGCGGGGCGAAGGGCTGGTCGGGGAAGGCCGTCATCAGCTCGCGCCACAGCGGATGCAGATCCGCCTGCGCCCGCCACAGCCGGGCCCGCCGCCAGCCCTTGCTGAAGGCGGGGATGGACGCGCCGAGCGCGAAGAAGGCGAAGAGGACCACCTGCGCGGCCTCGGTGACCTCGTCGAAGGCCAGCGCGAAGCCCTCGCTGGGCCGGTCGACGACGCTGATCCACAGGAACAGGGTCCGGCTGAGCGTGTAGCCGACCCCGATGAACATCGCGAAGGTCATCATGCCGAGGCCCACCCGGAGATGGAGCGCCCGGGCGTCGGCCGTGGCCAGGGCCCACTGGTACGCGCAGACGGCGGACGCGGCGCCCAGGTACAGGTAGAAGACGCTCATGTAGAGCGTGGCGCCCCACTGGCCGGCGTGCTCGGCGACGAACCGGTCCGCGGGCACCGAGCGGTCCACCACCGTGAAGAAGAGCACGGTGAGGAGGATCAGGGTGGCCACGGAGGCCTTGGCCGCGACCCGCTGGACGATCCGCGCGAACCGTACGTGGCGGGGGATCTCCCCGCCCTCCGGGAAGTGACCGTAGATGGCGACGATGTAGCTCAGGATCGCCAGGATGGCGATGGTCGACGTGTAGTGCTTGATCAGCACCGCGAGGTCCACGACCGGGCTGTTGTTGAGTCCGATGCGGACCACCTGGGTCTTGGTCCACAGGGCGACGGCGAAGCCCGCGTAGCAGCCCCACAGGGCGCGGCGGCGCTTGTCCTCCTCGTCGCCCCAGAGGGCGGCCGGCATCCGCCACAGGGCGACGGCGGTCATCAGACCGGCGATGAGGTAGCCGGCGAGGTCGAGTCCGGTCACGTGGGTTCCTCGGGGTGTTCTGTGTGTGGGGGCTGTAGGGCGGGGTCTACGAACGAGGGGTCTACGAGCGGCGGAAGAACGTGTCGCGCAGGAACGAGCCGCGGAAGAACGAGCCGCGGAAGAACGAGCGGCGCCGGTGGGCGACCGGCCGGGAGAGCGAGTTGGCAAGCCGCCCGACCATGTCGTCGCTGGTCACGTCCCGCGCCATGCGCGGAATCAGGGAGGCGCCGAACTCGGCGACCCGCTCGTCGTGCGTGTCGTACTGGGCACGGGCCTGGACGGTGTCGGACGAGAGCACCCGCTTGATCAGCGAAGTGTCGAACACCGGCAGCAGCGCCCGCAGCTGGTCCGCGTCCAGGCTGGTGCCGTGGTCGAACCACTCGTGGCACAGCTCGTGCAGGATCACGTGCTGGGTCTGGTACGCGGTGGGGCGGCGCCGGTAGAGCACGTAACTGGTCGTACCGGACTTCAGCCGCAGCCCGCAGGCCGCGTTGACGCGGGCGAGCCGTTCGGGCAGCTCCTGGAGGACGATGGTCCGGCCGCGGGCCGCCTCCATGTTGGCCACCAGGCCGTCGATGGTGAAGGGAGCCGGTATCGGAAGGTCGGCCAGTCCGGCTTCACACTCTTTGCGCAGTTCGCGCAGGGACATGGGGGCCTCTTGGTCGTCGTCACGCGTGTGTGACATGCGCTCGACGAGTCTAGCCAACGCCGTTCGAACACGCGGAGCGGCGTACGCCGGAGCCCGTCCGGCGGATCCGTCCCACGGCCTGTCGTCCTACGGCTCGGCGTCCTCCGGCACGGCGTCCTCCGCCCCGTCGCCCTACGGCCTGTCGCCCTCCGCCGTGTCGTCGGGCCGCTGCCTGGCCTTGGTGTCCGCGAGGAGGGAGAGCGCGAACTCGAGCAGTTCCGCGGGCAGTCCGTCGTCGTCGACCCCCCGGCCCGCGACGCCGCTGATCTCGCCGGTGCGCCGCTTCGCCAGGAACTGGAGCCCGGCGACCACGTCACCGACGACCTCCGACTCCTCCTTGAAGAACCGCCAGTCCACGCCGAAGCCGAGACCGAGCGCCTTGAGGATCTCCTCGGAGGGCTGGGTGACCTTCCCGGCCAGGATGTTCGAGAAGTAGCTGTGGGAGAGGGAGCCGCCGCGCTCCTTCACCAGCTCGGCGAAGGTCCGCCCGGACACCTTCTGGCCCGGGAAGGTCTTCTCCAGCATGTACTCGACCTTCTGCTGCAACGACTGCAGTTCAGGCGCGCGTTCCTCGTCGATGCCCATCCTGTTTACCTACTGTTCGCATCACGCACCGGTGCAAGTACCGGGCTTGCGTAAACACTCTACGTCACTGTTAACTACAAAAAACACGGCCAGGGGACCACAGGGGAGTCCCCTGGCCGTGTGAATCACCGTGGGCGGATCCGCGAGGACCGCCCCGCGCGAACCCGTATTCACAGGTGTAGCCCTTCGCGACGGGGGATGCACGAAGGGCTACCCGTGCAGTATGCCAGTCCGTCAGGGGCCGCTCCACAGGGCACCCCTGACGGATCGTGAGCAATGTTGCTGAAGTGAACATCCGCACGCCGAATCATGCGTGCGAACGGCGCCCGACCCGACACCGGGGCCGAACGCCACCCAGCCGAAGAGCCGACTCCAGGACATGTCAACTACCCGTCGCTGATGCGACGGGCTTGCACAACGGGCGCCACCGGGTGACCCGGCGGGTGACCCCCGCCACGGCGCCCGCGACCCCCGGCCCGGAGGCCCCCGGCCCGCCTAGGATGGGGCGCATGGCCCTGATCATGAGTGACGTGGACCGGTTCGAGGCCGCGCGGCCCCGGTTGGAGGCCATCGCCTACCGGCTGCTCGGCTCGTCGAGCGAGGCCGAGGACGCCGTACAGGAGACGTTCCTGCGGTGGCAGGCGGCCGAGGTCGGGCGGATCGAGGTGCCCGAGGCGTGGCTGACCAAGGTTCTCACCAACTACTGCCTCAACCAGCTGACTTCGGCGCGCGCCCGGCGCGAGACGTATGTCGGGCGGTGGCTGCCCGAGCCGCTGCTCGCCGGGGACCCGATGCTCGGGCCGGCCGACACGGCCGAGCAGCGCGAGTCGGTGTCGTACGCCGTGCTCGTCCTCATGGAGCGGCTCTCGCCGGGCGAGCGGGCCGTGTACGTGCTGCGGGAGGCGTTCGACTACCCGCACCGGGAGATCGCCGAGATCCTCGACATCACCGAGGCCGCGAGCCAGCAGACGTACCACCGCGCGAAGAAGCACATCGCGGACGGCAGGGCGCGCACCGAGATCGACGAGGCCGCGGCCCGGCGGATCGTGGAGGAGTTCCTGGCCGCGGCGACCAGCGGCCGCACCGAGCCGCTCGTACGGCTGCTCACCCAGGACGCGATCTCGGTCGGCGACGGCGGCGGCAAGGTGCCGGCGCGGGCGAAGGCGTTCGAGGGCGCGGTCGCGGTGGCCACGTTCCTGCGGGGTCTGTTCAAGCCGGGCCCGGCCAAGCGGGCGATCGTCGGCGGCACGGCCGAGATCCACATCGCGATCGCCAACGGCGGGCCCGCCGTCCTGGCGGTCGTGGACGGGCGGGTCGTGGGGATCACCTGCCTGGACGTCACGGCGGACGGGATCGTCGCGGTGCAGAGCCAGGTCAACCCCGACAAGCTGGTCCGCGCGACGGAGCGGTGGGCTGCGGAGGGGCGCGGAGAGGCGCCGCTGCACACCATCTGACGCACCCGTCGAGGGTGTGACGCGGGTCACATCCGGATCCTGTCAGGAAACGCGGGGCTGCCCGGTTCAAGGGGCGACACCACGCCGGACCACGGCGGAACCGCCCAGACAGGAGCACGGACATGCAGCCCACGCAGCAGCACCGCATCGTCGTCCTCGGCGCCGGCTACACCGGCGCCGTCGCCGCCGGCCGCATCGCCAGGCGGCTGCACCGCGAGGACGTCGGCATCACCCTCGTCAACCCCGAGCCCGACTTCGTCGAGCGCGTCCGGCTGCACCAGGTCGCGGCCGGGCAGGACCTGAAGCCGCGGCCGTTCGCCGAGATGTTCGCGGGTACGGGCGTCGAGCTGCGGCTCGGACACGTCACCGCGGTGGACGTGGAGCGCAAGACGGTCTCCGTCGCCGGCGAGGACGGGCGACCGGCGGAGCTGCCGTACGACACCCTCGTCTACGCCCTCGGCAGCGGCTGGAACGACGGCGGCGTCCCCGGCGCCGCCACCCACGCCCACGAGGTCTCCAGCCGCCCGGGCGCGCTGCGCCTCCGGGAGCGCCTGGCCGCCCTGGACGCCGGCCGGACCGTGGTCGTCGTCGGCGGCGGCCTGACCGGCCTGGAGGCCGCGACCGAGATCGCCGAGGCCCGCCCGGACCTCGACGTCTCCCTGGCCGCCCGCGGCGTCCTCGGCGACTGGCTCTCCGCCAAGGGCCGCGCCCACCTGCGGAAGGTGGTCGACGGGCTCGGCATCACGGTCCACGAGCACACGGCGGTCGCCGAGGTGGCGGCCGACCGGGTGACCACGTCCGACGGCACCACCGTCCCCGCCGACGTCACCGTCTGGACCACCGGCTTCGCCGTCCGCCCGCTCGCCGAGGCGACCGCCCTGCGGCTCACCGACCGCGGCCGGATCGTGGTCGACGGCACCATGCGCTCGGTCTCCCACCCGGACGTGTACGCGGTGGGCGACGCGGCCATGGCGATCGGCCCCAACGGCAAGCCGCTGCGCATGTCCTGCGCCTCGGGCGTCCCCATGGCCTGGCAGGCCGCCGACGCCATCGCCGCCCGCCTCGCCGGCACCAAGGTCCCGCGGGTCGCCATCCGCTACTTCCAGCAGTGCATCTCGCTCGGCCGCAAGGAGGGTCTGATCCAGTTCGTCACCGCCGACGACCGCGCCGTCGACCGGGCCCTCACCGGCCGCCTGGCCGCCGTCTACAAGGAACTGATCTGCAAGGGCGCCGCCTGGGGCGTCGCCAACCCGACCGCCGGCCTCCCGACCCGCCGCCGCCACATCCTCCACCAGGACGTCCGCACCCTGACGGGGGCGGAGGCGACGGCCTGAGGGAGGAGCGGATCAGGCGGATGCGGCCTTCCCCGGCTCCTCCGGCTCCTCCGGCTCCTTCGCCTCTCCCGTCTCCTCCGCCAGGAAGTCCTTCACCGCCAGGGCGAAGACGAAGGCCAGGGCGAGGGCCACGACCACCAGGCCCGTGGGGTGGGACCAGAGGACGTAGGTGACGACGGCGGCCGCGACCAGGATCCAGGTGAGGAGGGTGGAGTGGCGGTGGACGAAGGGGGTGACCGGGCCGAGCCGCATGCCCGCGCGGTCGGCGGTGGTGCGGGTGGCCGTGATGCCCGAGCGCCAGAGGCCGCGGACCAGGCGGGCGGCGCGACCGGGGCCGGAGAGCCAGGCGGCGAGGGCGACGATCAGGCCGACGGCCACGAAGACCCGGACCGAGGTGCGGAGGTAGCGGACCAGGATGTCGTAGACGGAGCCCGCGGCGGCCGCGTTGACGCCGGAGGGGAGGGCGTTGAGGTAGACCGTGCGGAAGACGGTCAGGCCGATGCCGAGGAGCAGCGAGGCCACCGCGAAGCCGAGGGCCGCGGCGATCAGGGTGCGGCGCCGGTGGACGGCGAGCAGGACGCCGCCGGCGACGAAGAGGACGGAGAGGACCGGCAGCCAGAAGCCCATCTTCTGCAGCAGGTTGAAGAGCGTCCGCACCTTCCCGATGTCGTCCGCCTTGACGATGGTGAAGTTGGTGTGGACCTCGGGGATCTTCGCCGCGACGCCCATCCCGGCGTCCACCAGGCGCTGCTTCACGCGCTCCACGATCGGCGCGAGGTCGAGGGTGACGGTGTTCTCGTTGATCTTCACCGCGCCCTCGTCGCTGCCGGTCAGCGCCCGGTCGAGGGCGGTGTGGACGGCCCGGTTGGCGTCCGTCCAGACCGTCTCGAAGGCGTCGGAGGCGACGACGTCCTGCGCCTTCTCGTGGACGAAGCTCTTCACCGCGCCTTCCAGCGAATCGCCCAGCTTCCCCAGGGCCTTGGTGAGCCGCGGGCGATCGGCCGGGGCGACGTCTTCGAGGAGGGACTGGAGGTCGATGTGCTCCATGACGGCGTCGGTGACGCGGTTGGCGACCGCGGCCTGGACGTCGGCGTCGGAGGCGAGCGGCGCAACCGTGGCGACGTAGCGGTCGGTGTCGCCGATCTCGTCCGCCGTCCACGCCGCGACGAGACCGAGCGGCGCGAGCACGCAGCCGATGACGATCAGCAGCGCCGCGAAGAACGCGCGGACCCGGTGGTGGGGCGGGCGCGGGGCCGCCGCCGCGGCGGCGGCCTCCAGCGACGCGATGCGCGCCCGCAGCTCCGCGACTTCGTCGGCCCCGTTCGAGGAGGCTCCGTTCGAGGAGGCCCCGTTCGAGGGCGTGTCGGGCGTGCTCATCGGCGTACCGTCTCCTCCGTCGTGAGGTCCTCGCCCGCCACCCGGCGCGGCACCTCTGCGGGTACCTCCATGGAACTCATCTGCGCGGCTCCCTCTCGCCCTGCCGGTACCGGCGGATCATCCCGATTCTGTGGGGAGCATGTTGGTTTGTCGCTTCGGCAACTTCCTTCGGGGGTACGCTCACTCGCCTGCCGCAGCCCGGCGCGCGCGGGGCCCGCGCACGCCCTACGATCGACGCCCGGCTCCCTCCGTACCCCGCCGCCCTCCGTACCGGGTGCGCGATCATGCCGTGCATGAACGCCGCCACTCCGCCACTGCCCCGCTGCGCGATCCTCGACGACTTCCAGGGCGTCGCCCTCGGCTCCGCCGACTGGAGCCCGCTCGACGGACGGGTCGAGGTCCGCGCGCTGCGCGAGCACATCGATCCGCTCGCCGACCCCGACGCGCTCGTCGCCGCCGTCGAGGACTGCGAGATCCTCGTCGTGATGCGCGAGCGGACCCCGCTCGACGCCGCCCTCCTCGCCCGGCTCCCCCGGCTGCGGCTGATCGTCACCTCGGGGATGCGCAACGCCTCGATAGACCTGACCGCCGCCCGCGCCCGCGGGATCACCGTCTGCGGCACGGCCAGCGCCTCCGAGCCGCCCACCGAGCTGACCTGGGCGCTCATCCTGGGCCTGGCCCGGCAGGTGCACACGGAGAGCGCCGCGATGCGGGCCGGCGGGCCCTGGCAGTCCACCGTCGGCCTCGACCTCGCGGGCCGCACCCTCGGCCTGGTCGGCCTCGGCAGGATCGGCGGCCGGGTGGCCAGGATCGGCCTCGCCTTCGGCATGGACGTGGTCGCCTGGAGCCCGCACCTCGACGACGAGCGGGCCGCCGCGCACGGCGTACGGCGCGCCGCGAGCCTCACCG
Source organism: Streptomyces sp. NPDC051909 (assembly GCF_040681095.1). Taxonomy (NCBI): domain Bacteria; kingdom Bacillati; phylum Actinomycetota; class Actinomycetes; order Kitasatosporales; family Streptomycetaceae; genus Streptomyces; species Streptomyces sp. NPDC051909. The sequence continues at coordinate 43,506 of NZ_JBFAYA010000013.1, forward strand.
AACTGCTCGGCGCCGCCGACATCGCCTCGCTCCACCTGGTGCTCTCCGACCGCACCCGCGGGCTGATCGGCGAACCGGAACTGCGCGCGATGCGCCCCGACGCGTATCTCGTGAACACCTCGCGCGCCGGGCTCGTCGACCGGGCCGCGCTGCTCCGCGCGCTGCGCGAGGGATGGATCGCGGGGGCCGGTCTGGACGTGTACGAGACGGAGCCGCTGCCCGCCGACGACCCCGTCCGTGGCCTGCCGAACGTGCTCGCGCTGCCGCACCTGGGGTACGTGACCCGCGGCAACTACGGCCGCTACTTTGGGCAGGCGGTGGCGGACATCGAGGCGTGGCTGGCGGGGAAGCCGGTGCGTGAGCTGGGCTGACGCGTACGGACAAGGCCTCGGCCCCGTACACCTGGCGCGGTGTACGGGGCCGGGGCCTTGCGCGTACGGGAGATCAGCCGGCGGTCGCCGCCGCGACCGGCACCGTGGCTGGCTTCGGGGCGAGCAGGCGCTCGGCGAGGAGCCCGAAGGCGAGTCCGAAGACCGCCCACAGGCCCGCCTGGATGCCGAGGGTCGCGAGCCGGAAGTCCCACAGCACGGCGGCCGGGAACTCCGGGGCCACCGCGTCCGTGTTGCCGGGCAGGACCGCGCAGGCGATCGCGACCGCGACGGCGAAGCCCGCGCCCGCGACGACCGTCGCGTTCCAGTTGCCGAGGCGCGGCGCGAGCCGGCGGCCCGCGATGACCGCGGCGACGCCGAGCAGCACGCTCAGCAGGATCATCAGGAAGAAGAGCGTGGTGCGCTTCCCGATGGTGTCCGGGTTGCCGACGGCCGGCGGGGTCGCCGGGTACTTGAGGAACGGCACCAGGTAGACCGTGGTGAAGGCCGCCGCCGCGACGAGCGCGGCCGTGGCCTTCGCGGTGAACCTGCCGACCCGTCCCAGGACGAAGCAGAACGCGAGCGACGCGATGCCGCCGAGCGCGACCCCGTAGACGAGGACGCCGGTGGCGAGACCCGCCGTGGACTGGAGGTCCCGGCTGACGATCTCCTCCTCGGCGTCCTCGGCATCGGCCTGGGTGGCCGCACCGTTCGCGCCGTGGCTGTGCGCCGAAGCCGCGTGCTCGGCGTGCTCCGCCTTCGCGGCAGTCGCCTCCTCGACCGCGATCGAGGCGTTGACGGACGGTTCACCCGCGACGTACGCGACGCCGAAGGCGAACAGTCCGGCGATCAGGCCCGCGAGCATGCCGCGGAGCAGGAGCCGGCCCACGAGCGAACCCGTGGGCGCGGCAGGGGTGGTGGGGGTGGTGACTGACATGTGCCCGGAAGCCCCTCGGATCAGTGGCAGGGGAAACCGAGCAGGTGACGCCCGTCGTGAACCCACTCGTGCACGTCGCTGCCCGCGAACAGGGAGGTCGCCCCCTGCTCGGCACCGACGAAGTAGAGCGCGACGAGCATCAGGACGCCGGCGAACAGTGCCCACGGCAGGACGGCGCGGACCGGCAGCGAGACCGGGGCGACGGCAGGGGTGGACGTGACGACGGGCGACGCGATGGCCTCGGCCATGGTGGTACCTCCTCGGGAACTCGCGTCCCATACGGTGGTGCGCGACGACGGTCGTCGGGTCTGACTCACCGCTCCCGGGGCCGGGGGCCTGGGGCCTGTGCCTCGGAGGCGGCTCACAGTGGCGCGACCGTGCCGGACTTGCACCGGACTTCCGTCTCGCCGTCGTCGTTCTGTGGAAATGTCGACTGACCGTACCGCGCCGACCACTCCGCGCCAAGAGCGCATGGTTCCCGGGGCGGTGAAGTGAGGGATGAATCACCCATGACCGTACGGGTCTCCCTGATCGCGCCCGCCATGAACGCGGCCCTGCGCGAGGCCAGGTTCGACGACGCGGGGCCGGTGGAGCTGCCGCCGACGGGCCTGGATCCGCTGTGTCTCGCGCCCCGGGTACGGGTGGTGAGCTCGCCGTCCGGGCGGTGCCGGGCGACGGCGGAGGCGCTGCGCCTGCCGTCGTACGCGGTGGAGCCGGCGCTCGCGGGCTGCGCGACGGGGCGGTGGCGGGGGCGGCGGCTCGACGAACTCACCGTGGAGGAGCCGGCGTCGGTGGCCGCCTGGCTCACCGACCCGGGGGCGGCCCCGCACGGCGGCGAGTCGCTGCGGGAGCTGCGGGCCCGGGTCGCGGAGTGGATGGAGGGGCTGGGGTCGGGGACGCTCTGTGCGGTCGCCGAACCGGATGTGATCCGTGCGGCCGTGGCGCACGCGCTCGGCGCGCCGGAGGAGGTCTTCTGGCGGCTCGACGTGCGCCCGCTGTCCCGTACGACGCTGAGCGGGCGCGCCGGACGGTGGAACCTGCTCCTCGACGGCCGGATCAGCTGAGGCTCGTACGCGCCAGGTCGAGGAACTCCTCATCGGTCACGCCCAGTTGTCGGGCCTCGGCGACGAGGGCGCGAAGCCGCTCGACGAACTGGGCGCGGTCGGGGGCCTGGGCGCCGGGGACGATGACGGCGCCGCGGCCCCGGCGCAGCTCGATCAGGCCCTCCTCGCGCAGGCGCTGGTAGCCGCGCAGCACGGTGTGCACGTTGACGCCGAGGGAGTCGGCCAACTCGCGGGCGGCGGGGAGGCGTTCGCCGGGGGCGGCGCTGCCGTCGGCGAGGGCGCCGCGGACGCAGGCGGCGATCTGGTCGCCGAGCGGTACAGCGGAGGCGGGGTCGACCCGGAAGAGCACGGTCAGATCCTCTCACCCGGGGCCTCGCCCCCGGGGCCGGCCGCCGTGGCCTCGCGCGCCGCGAGCGTGTTGAGCAGCGCTGCCGCGGTCTCGGCGTCGGCGACGGTGACCAGGAACTCGAAGCCGCCTCTGCGGCGTACGGACAGGGCCTCGCCGGAGCGCAGGAGCAGGGCGGAGCGGCGCGGCCGGGTGCGGTAGCCCCAGCCGCCGAACTCGGCGACGGCGTGCACGTCGCGGACGGTCGCCGAGGCGACCTCGTCGAGCGGGATGCGGATCCGGGGGCGGGGGAACAGCGCGGGGGTGACCGTCAGGCCGCGCCGGTCGACGCCGACGCGGACCCGGGAGAGCGCCACCCCGGGCACGCCGACGACCAGGCCGACGGCGGCGATCAGGGCGTACGGCCAGGGCGTGACGAGGACCGCGGGGAACAGCGCGCCCGCGCCGGCGACCGTGAAGGCGGCGCCGAGCGCGGTGCCGGGCGTCGAGGTGGCGGCGCGCGACCAGCCGGCGACCTCGTGCGCGCCGAGTTCGAGGCGGGGTTCGCGGACCGGGGCGGCGGGGGCGACGGGCTCCGGCGGGACGAGGCGGGTGAAGCGGGTGAGGGCCAGGCCGGTGAGCCCGGCGAGGGCGCCGATGGCGGCGGCGACGGTGAACACGGCGAGCGGGGTGGCGACCTCGGCCGCGTCGGCGGCGTCGAGGTTGTCGCGGAGCAGCAGGTCGAGCAGACCGCCGGTGAAGCCGGCGGTGGCCCAGGCCCCCCAGAGCGCGGAGCGGCGGACGAACGCGACCCAGCCGGCGCCGAGCAGGAGGAGCAGCCCGGAGCTGATGGCGGCGTAGACGGGGAGGCCGGTGAAGCCGTCGGCGCGGCCGCCGTCGGTGGCGGAGAAGTGGGTGGCGAGCGGGTCGGGGAGTCGGTCGTACCAGAGCGCGAAGAGCAGCAGATGGACGGCGAGTGCGAGGACGAACGGCGCGGCGGCGAGCGCGCGGAGACGGATCACGGGACCCTCCCTCGGTTCTAGTTATTCGCACTCTACTAGAACAACTTTCAGGGCGCACTCCTCCCGGGGCAGACGCCATGGGGCAGCGAGGTCCGGGAGGTCAGCGCACCGTGTCCGGTGTGAAGGGGGGCTGTTCGAAGGTGGGCATGGGGATGACGGTGACGTCGGGGCCCGGCGTGTACGGGGGCACCGTGTACGGCGGGGGCGTCGGCCGGGGCGGTGCCGGCGGCGGGTTCGGGCCCGCGTAGGGGTTCTGCGGCTCCGCCGTCGCCGCCTTCTTCGCCACCTTCGGCCTGCCCGTCGGGGACGGCTCGGCCGAGCGGTCGGGGCCCGACGACGTGGTGCGGGCGGGCGAGGGCGGCGCGCTGGTGGGCTTCGCCGAGGGCTCGACGGAGGGGGTGGCGGTGGTCGGCGTCGCCGACCCGGTGGCGCCCGGCTTCTTGCCCGTACCACCGCTCGTACCGTCGCCGGATCCCGTCCCCGGGCCCGAGCAGGCCCCCAGGGCCAGGCTCAGGCCGAGCACCACCGTCACCGCCACCGCTCCGCGGGCACGCATGCCCACCACCCCACCCCTGGTCACGTTCTCGATCCGCACAGACGTGCGGCCGGGATCGTAACTCGGGCCGCTCAGGCGTCGTCGTCGCCCTCCAGGTCGCCCTCCGTCTCCAGGAACACCTGGCGCAGCGCGGCCAGGGTCCCCGGGTCCGGCTTCTCCCACATGCCGCGGGACTCGGCCTCCAGCAGGCGTTCGGCGATGCCGTGCAGGGCCCAGGGGTTGGCCTCCTTCAGGAAGGCCTGGTTCGCCGGGTCGAGGACGTACTCCTGCGTCAGCTTGTCGTACATCCAGTCGGCGACGACGCCGGTCGTGGCGTCGTAGCCGAAGAGGTAGTCGACGGTCGCCGCGAGCTCGAACGCGCCCTTGTAGCCGTGCCGGCGCATGGCCTCGATCCAGCGCGGGTTGACCACGCGGGCGCGGAAGACCCGGGAGGTCTCCTCGACGAGGGTGCGGGTGCGGACGGTCTCGGGGCGGGTGGAGTCGCCGATGTACGCCTCCGGGGCGGTGCCGCGCAGCGCGCGCACGGTCGCCACCATGCCGCCGTGGTACTGGAAGTAGTCGTCCGAGTCGGCGATGTCGTGCTCGCGGGTGTCGGTGTTCTTCGCCGCCACCGCGATCCGCTTGTACGCCGACTCCATCTCGGCGCGCGCCGGGCGCCCTTCGAGCCCGCGGCCGTACGCGTAGCCGCCCCACACCGTGTACACCTCGGCGAGGTCGGCGTCGGTCCGCCAGTCCCGCGAGTCGATCAGCTGGAGCAGACCGGCGCCGTAGGTGCCCGGCCGGGAGCCGAAGATACGGGTGGTGGCGCGGCGTTCGTCGCCGTGCTCGGCCAGGTCGGCCTGGGCGTGGGCGCGCACGAAGTTGTCCTCGGCGGACTCGCCCTCCAGACCGGCGACCAGCCGCACGGCATCGTCGAGGAGCCCGATGACGTGCGGGAACGCGTCGCGGAAGAAGCCGGAGATGCGCAGCGTCACGTCGATGCGCGGGCGGCCGAGTTCGGCGAGCGGGATGGGCTCCAGGCCGTTCACGCGGCGCGAGGCGTCGTCCCACAGCGGGCGGACGCCGAGCAGGGCGAGCGCCTCGGCGACGTCGTCGCCCGCGGTGCGCATCGCGCTCGTACCCCACAGGGAGAGGCCGACGGAGGTGGGCCACTCGCCGTTGTCGTCGCGGTAGCGGGTGAGGAGCGAGTCGGCGAGCGCCTGACCGGTCTCCCAGGCGAGCCGGGAGGGCACGGCCTTGGGGTCGACGGAGTAGAAGTTGCGGCCGGTCGGCAGCACGTTGACCAGACCGCGCAGCGGCGAGCCGGAGGGGCCAGCCGGGACGAAGCCGCCGTTCAGGGCGTGCACGGCGTGGGCGAGTTCGTCGGTGGTGGCGGCGAGGCGCGGCACGACCTGGGTGGCGGCGAACTCCAGGACGTCGGCGACGGCCTGGACCTGACCGGCGGCGACCGCCGCGACGGCGGCCGGGTCCCAGTCCGCCGCCTCCATCGCCTCGACCAGCTCACGGGCCTTGGCCTCCGCCGCGTCGGCGGTGGTGCGGGTGGCGGCCGACTCGTCCAGACCGAGGGCCTCGCGCAGACCCGGCAGGGCCTGGGTGCCGCCCCAGATCTGGCGGGCGCGCAGGATGGAGAGGACCAGGTTGACGCGGGCCTCGCCGGTCGGGGCGCCGCCGAGGACATGCAGACCGTCACGGATCTGGGCGTCCTTGACCTCGCACAGCCAGCCGTCGACGTGCAGCAGGAAGTCGTCGAAGCCGTCGTCGTCCGGCCGGTCGTCGAGGCCCAGGTCGTGGTCGAGCTTCGCGGCCTGGATCAGCGTCCAGATCTGCGCGCGGATCGCGGGCAGCTTCGCCGGGTCCATGCTGCTGATCTGCGCGTACTCGTCGAGCAGCTGCTCCAGGCGCGCGATGTCGCCGTAACTGTCGGCACGCGCCATCGGCGGCACCAGGTGGTCGACGAGGGTCGCGTGCACCCGGCGCTTGGCCTGGGTGCCCTCGCCCGGGTCGTTCACCAGGAACGGGTAGACGAGCGGCAGGTCGCCGAGGGCCGCGTCCGGGCCGCAGGCGGCGGACAGACCGGCGTTCTTGCCCGGCAGCCACTCCAGGTTGCCGTGCTTGCCGAGGTGCACCATGGCGTCGGCGCCGAAACCGCCGTCCTCCGCGCGGGCGGCGATCCAGCGGTAGGCCGCCAGGTAGTGGTGCGAGGGCGGCAGGTCGGGGTCGTGGTAGATCGCGATCGGGTTCTCGCCGAAGCCGCGCGGCGGCTGGATGAGGACGAGCAGGTTCCCGCGCCGCAGGGCGGCGAGGACGATGTCGCCCTCGGGGTTGCGGGACCGGTCGAGGAACATCTCGCCCGGCGCCGGACCCCAGTGCTCCTCGACCTGCTCACGCAGCTCCGCCGGGAGTTCGGCGTACCAGCGCTTGTAGTCGGCGGCCGGGATGCGGACCGGGTTGCGGGCCAGCTGCTCCTCGGTCAGCCAGTCCTGGTCGTGGCCGCCGGCCTCGATGAGGGCGTAGATCAGCTCGTCGCCGTCCCCGGAGACCAGGCCGGGGACGTCCTCGACCGGCCCGAAGTCGTAGCCCTCCTCACGGAGCCTGCGCAGCAGCTCCACGGCGGAGGCGGGGGTGTCCAGGCCGACCGCGTTGCCGATCCGCGAGTGCTTGGTCGGGTACGCGGAGAGGACCAGCGCGAGCTTCTTCTCGGCGTTCGGGATGTGGCGCAGGCGGGCGTGCCGGACGGCGATGCCCGCGACCCGGGCGGCGCGCTCGGGGTCGGCCACGTACGCCGGAAGACCGTCCTCGTCGATCTCCTTGAAGGAGAAGGGGACGGTGATCAGCCGTCCGTCGAACTCCGGCACGGCGACCTGGCTGGCGGCGTCCAGCGGGGAGAGGCCCTCGTCGTTCTCCTCCCAGGCCGACCGGGACCCGGTGAGGCACAGGGCCTGCAGGATCGGCACGTCCAGCGCGGCCAGCGCGCCCGCGTCCCACGCCTCCTCGTCGCCGCCCGCCTGCGCCTCGGCCGGCTTGGTGCCGCCCGCGGCGAGCACGGTGGTGACGATCGCGTCGGCGGTACGGAGGGTGTCGAGCAGTTCGTCCTCGGGAGCCCGCAGCGAGGTCACGTACAGCGGCCTGGCCTGGGCGCCCTGCGCCTCGATGGCCTCGCAGAGGGCGCCGACGAAGGCGGTGTTGCCGCTCATGTGGTGGGCCCGGTAGTAGAGCACGGCGACCGTCGGGCCCTCGGTGCGCCCGGGCGTGCGGTCGAGCGCGCCCCAGGTGGGGGCGGGCGCCGGGGCCTCGAAGCCGTGGCCCGTGAGCAGCACGGTGTCGGACAGGAACCGGGCGAGCTGCCCGAGGTTCGCCGGTCCGCCGTGCGCGAGATAGGCGTGCGCCTCGGTGGCGACGCCGACCGGGACCGTGGAGACGCCCATGAGCTGCGCGTCCGGCGCCTGTTCACCGCTCAGCACGACCACCGGCTTCCCGGCGGCGAGCACCGCGTCCAGGCCCTCCTGCCAGGACCGGACACCGCCGAGGAGACGTACGACGACCAGCTCGACGCCGTCGAGAAGGCCGGAGAGAAGTCCGGGCAGATCGTGCTGGGGAAGCCGGGCGGGGTTGGCGTACCGCCACTCCACGCCCTCGGACGCGGACGCGCCGTCGGACGCGCCCTCGGTCACGGCGGTGTTCGCCGCACGGGCACTGAGCAGGTCGGTGTCGGAATGCGACAGCAGCAGGAGCATGGCGAGGCTCAGGCCCTTCCTCGGGGTGTCCGCGCCCCGGGTGGTCGTTGGACGGCGGGAGTTCCTGACTCACCGGCCCCCGGGATTCCCCCGAGGCCGGCTCACAGTGGCGGGACCGCGCCGGATTCTCACCGGGCTTCCTCCCCGGGGTCCTGGGACCCCATGCCGATCTGCATAGTAGGTCGTGTCCGTACCGCCTGTGCAGCCACCCAGGTTCATGACGTGACAATCAGGCATTGCGACTTTCCAACCGGTTCTCGGCGCTTTCGATCACCCAGATACTCGTTCGAGTGAAGCGCCTGCCGTTCACCGGCGGCTGCCCCCAGCGGTTGGCATCGTTGACAGCCGTTCGGAGAACTCGACGGAAGGGGGTGTTCAGTGGCGAGTGCAGCACGCAACAAGCGAAGCGGACTGCGTACGATCACGGACTCCTTCACCGTCGCCGCGCCTGTGGGTGCACGCATCCGGGACCGGTTACGGATGACCGAGGCCGACAGCGAAGTCCTCACCGCTGTCGGAAGGCACAACGGGCATCATCAGCGCGCCGATCTGACCGCCCGCCTCGCCCTGGGAAATGTGCGGCCGAAGGACACACAGCGCGCCGGGCGAAAGAACAGGCTCACGAAGGTTTCCTCCTCCCGCTGGGCGGGAGCGATGACAAGGACGACCGAGGACCAGTACCAGCTTTCTCTCCGCTGCCTGCACAGCGAGCGCGCGTCGTTGTGCAGCGCCATCGCGGCGATCACCCGGCGGTTGTCCGTTCCGTGCGGTCGGCGCAAGGCCACAACGCGGGGATACACCGACCAGGCAGAACGCTTCCAGAAACAGCGTCGCCTTCAGGTCCTCCAGGCACGGCTCAACCGGGTCGAGCAGCGCATCGAGGCCGGCCGTCCGGCAGTCGTCGTGGGTGGGAAGCGATTCGTCAAGGTACGCCACGGCCTTGCCGCCGCGCAGCTCACCGAGCAGCAGTGGCGTCGGCGGTGGGACGCCTCGCGACTGTTCCTTACGGCTGACGGCGAGTCCGGCGCGCCCCACGGCAACTACACGATCACTGTCGAGCCGGACGGCGGCTCCGTGAGCATCGCGCTCCCCGAGCCCCTACGACACCTGGCCAACGCCCCACGCGGCCGCTATCGACTGGCATGCGCCGTACGGTTTCACCACCGCCGCCAGGAGTGGCTTGATCGCGTGACCGCGAACCGAGCCGTTCGGTACGACATCGTCCTCGATCCGGTACGCGACCGCTGGTACCTGGACGCCTCGTGGTCCACCGACCGATCCGTCCTCCCCACCCCCGGGGAGATCCGTGCGGTCGGGAAGCGACTGCTCGGTGTCGACCTGAACGCCGACCATCTTGCCGCTTACGTCCTCGACTCACACGGCAACCCCGTGTCCGCCCCCATCACCTTGCCGTTGGAGATGACCGGATCGACCGAGACCCGCGATGGGCGCCTTCGGGCCGCCATCGGCGAGTTGATCGTCACGGCCCGGCAACACGGCTGCGCCGGGATCGCCGTGGAGAATCTGGGCTTCGACGACGCACGTGCCACCGGCCGCGAGACGATGGGCCGGGGCAGGCGCGGCAAGATGTTCCGTCGCACCGTCGCAGGAATTCCCACCGCACGCTTTCGCGAGCGGCTGCGCGCCATGGCCTTCCATCAAGGCTTGGTCGTCATCGCCGTCGATCCCGCCTACACCTCCCGCTGGGGCGCCCGGCACTGGCAGACCCCGATCCAACAGCAAACGAGAACCACTGTCACGCGACACCATGGTGCCGCCGTGGCGATCGGCAGGCGTGGCCTGGGTTACGGAATCCGGCGTCGGCCAGGTGTGACCTCCGCTCACCAGAGGATGAGCGCGAGGAGAGCTACCGGCCAGACCGGACTCCTTCCCGAGCCGCGCGGGACCGCGAACCCATCCAGGACGGCAGGCACGCCACGCAGAGGCGACAAGACCCGACCGCGCCGAGATGGCCAACTCGCGCTGTTCCCTGTTCCTCAGGACCGCTCGGAGGGACACCGGCTCAGGCCGGTTCATGGCGATTTGACCAGCCCTGGTCAGCGCCAGGAGGAGCGGTATGCTCGCCGCCATGCCGGCCACCCCACCAACCTCCTCCGACCTGGGCGAACCTCTCATACGGGACCGCGGTGACGCCTGCCCCGGGGCGTTGCGTCTGCATCGCGCCGATGACGGGTTCCTCGCCCGACTCCGGCTGCCCGGAGGGCGGTTGACGGAGGATCAGGTGCGCGTTCTGGCCTCGGCCGCCGAGGAGCTGGGCGACGGGGGGATCGGGATCACCTCGCGGGGGAACGCCGAGCTGCGGGGGCTCGGGGACGGGTGCGGCGGGGAGCTGGCCGCGCGGCTGCGGCAGGGCGGGCTGTTGCCGTCCGAGACGCATGAGCGGGTGCGGAACCTGGTCGCCTCGCCGGCCGCCGGGCTCGACGGACTCGGCCACGGTGACGTGCAGTTGTGGGTGCGGGAGCTCGACGGGCTGCTGTGCGGGACGCCCCGCGCCGCGGCGCTCTCGGGGCGGTTCCTGTTCGTCCTGGACGACGGGCGCGGGGACGTCGCCGGGCTCGGCGGGGATGTGACCTTGATCGCAGCGGAGGGCGGGAGCGCGCTGCTGCGGTGCGCCGGACAGACCTTCCGGGTCCCCGGCGCCGACGCGCCGCGCGCCGCGCTCGCCGCCGCGCTGGCCTTCCTCGACGCCGCCGACTCGGCCGGCAACGGCGCCTGGCGGGTGCGCGAGCTGCCCGAGGGGTACGCGCCGGATCTCACCGCCGCCCTCGCGCAGGCCGGGACGGCCGCAGAACCCGCACCCGAACCCGCGCAGACCGGGACAGCCGCGGAACCCGCACCCGAACCCGTACCCGAACCCGACCTCGGACCCGACCCCGTACGTCTTCCGCGGGCCGCGCCGCTCGCCCCCGGGCCGCTCGGCGCCGGCGCCCTGCATGTGCTCGCGCCGCTCGGGCGGCTCACCGCCGCCCAGGCGCGCGCCCTGCTCCCGGCCGCCGAGGTCCGGTTCACGCCGTGGCGCGGAGTGGTCGTCGTCGCGCCCGCGGCCGGACTGGCCGACCTCGCCGCGCACGGGCTCGTCACCACCCCCGACGCCCCCGCCGTCGGCGTCACCGCCTGCACCGGGCGGCCCGGCTGCGCCAAGTCCCTCGACGACGTACGGGCGGAGGCCGTCCGCGCCCCCGCCGGCCCGCTGCCCGTGCACTTCTCCGGGTGCGAGCGCCGCTGCGGCCACCCGCACGGCGCCTGGGTCGACGTCGTCGCCGCCGGCGACGGCGCCTACCTGGTGGACGGCGCGCCCACCCCCCGTACCTCCCTGATCGACGCTGTATCCACGGCCCGCACCACCACGAGATGAGCGAGAGCGACACGATGTTCGAGTACGAGAAGGACGGGGCGGAGATCTACCGCCGGTCCTTTGCCACGATCCGCGCCGAGGCGGACCTCGCGGGTCTGACCGACGACGTCGCCACCGTCGCCGTGCGCATGATCCACGCGTGCGGCATGACCGACCTCGTCCGGGACCTCGCGTACTCCCCCGGCGTGGTCGCCGCCGCCCGCGCCGCGCTGCGCGCCGGCGCGCCGATCCTGTGCGACGCGCAGATGGTCGCCAGCGGCGTCACCCGCAAGCGGCTGCCCGCCGACAACGAGGTGCTGTGCACCCTCTCCGACCCGGCCGTGCCGGGGCTCGCCGCCGAGCTCGGCACCACCCGCTCGGCCGCCGCCATGGAGCTGTGGCGGGACCGCCTGGAGGGCTCGGTCGTCGCCGTCGGCAACGCGCCGACCGCGCTCTTCCACCTCCTGGAGATGATCGCGAAGGGCGCCGGGAAGCCGGCGGCCGTGCTCGGCATCCCGGTCGGCTTCATCGGCGCCGCCGAGTCCAAGGACGCGCTCGCCGCGAACACCCTCGGCCTGGAGTACCTGGTGGTACGCGGCCGGCGCGGCGGCAGCGCCATGACGGCGGCCGCGCTCAACGCCCTCGCGCACGAAGCGGAGATCCAGGCATGAGCACGCGTACGAACACGGGCAGGCTGTACGGCGTGGGCCTCGGCCCCGGCGACCCGAACCTGATGACGGTGGCCGCGGTGAAGGCCATCGCCGAAGCCGACGTCATCGCCTACCACTCGGCCCGCCACGGCCGGTCCATCGCGCGCTCCATCGCCGCCGAGCACATCCGCGAGGACCACGTCGAGGAGCGGCTGATGTACCCGCTCACCGTGGAGACCACCGACCACCCCGGCGGCTACCGGGGCGCGCTCGACGACTTCTACGAGGAGGCCGCGGCCCGGCTCGCCGCGCACCTCGACGCCGGCCGCACCATCGCCGTCCTCGCCGAGGGCGACCCGCTGTTCTACGGCTCGTACCAGCACATGCACAAGCGGCTCGCGGACCGTTACGACACCACCGTCATCCCCGGCGTCACGTCGGTCAGCGCCGCCGCGGCGCGGCTCGGCGAGCCGCTGTGCGAAGCCGAGGAGGTCCTGACGATCGTCCCCGGCACGCTGCCGGAGGACGAGCTGACCGCCCGGCTCGCGGGCACCGACTCTGCCGTCGTGATGAAGCTCGGCCGCACCTTCCCGACCGTGAAGCGGGCCCTGGAGCGGGCCGGGCGGATCGACGACGCGCGGTACGTGGAGCGGGCGTTCATGGCGGGCGAGCGCACCGGGCGGCTCACCGACATCGACCCGGAGTCGGTCCCGTACTTCTCGGTGGCCGTGCTCCCGTCCCGTATCGACGAGCAGCCGCCCGTACGCGAACAGGGCGAGGTCGTCGTGGTCGGCACCGGCCCGGCCGGGGCCCCCTGGCTGACCCCCGAGTCGCGCGGCGCGCTGGTCAACGCCGACGACCTCGTCGGCTACACCACCTACCTCGACCGCGTCCCGGTCCTGCGCGCCTCGCAGCGCCGGCACGGCTCCGACAACAAGGTCGAGTCGGAGCGCGCCGAGTTCGCCCTCGACCTGGCCCGGCGCGGGCGGCGCGTCGCCGTCGTGTCGGGCGGCGACCCGGGCGTCTTCGCGATGGCCACGGCCGTCCTGGAGATCGCGGCGGAGGAGCGCTACGCCGACGTGCCCGTACGGGTCCTCCCGGGGGTGACCGCCGCGAACGCCGCGGCCGCCGCCGCGGGCGCCCCCCTCGGCCACGACTACGCGACCATCTCCCTCTCCGACCGCCTCAAGCCCTGGAACGTCATCGCCGGCCGCCTGCGCGCCGCCGCCGAGGCCGACCTGGTCCTCGCGATCTACAACCCGGGCTCCAGGTCCCGCACCCACCAGGTCGCCGCGGCCCGCGAGCTCCTGCTCGAACTCCGCGCCCCGGAGACCCCGGTGGTCGTCGCGCGCGACGTCGGCGGCCCGGAGCAGTCGGTGCGCGTGCTGACCCTCAAGACCCTGGACCCCTCCGAGGTCGACATGCGCACGCTGCTGCTCATCGGCTCCACCCAGACCCGGGTCACGGAACGCGCGGACGGCCGCACGATCACCTGGACGCCCCGGCGTTACGGCTGAGCCGGGGCCCCGGGGCCGAAGGCGTCAGGCTCCTGCTGCTCGACACCGGGCGGCAGGAGGCAGGGCTCCCCGGATCACTCCGGGTTGTCCGGGCCGGCGAACTCGAACGGGACCGAGAGGTGAGCGGCCAGGGCGCCAAGGCCCCCAACGCCGAAACCACTGGTCAGGAGCCAGGTGGGGCGGTAGAGTCCGCCCTCCGGCGGGACACCGGCCCCACCCGCACCGCCGCCCACATCAAGGCCCCACGCCTCGCCAGTGCACACTGCCGCGGCGCATCGCCGCGTGGTCCGGAAAGGGCCCAGTTCCACGTGATCACTCGTACCCGGCTGAGAGCGCTGGCCACGACGGCCACCCTCGCCGCCGCAGGCGGTCTCCTCACCGCCACCCCGGCCTCCGCGGCCGTCACCTGCACCTCCCCGGTGTGGAAGGCGGAGTTCTTCGCCAACAGCACGCTCTCCGGCACACCCAGGCTCACGGCCTGCGACGCCGCCGTCAACGAGAACTACGGCTACGGCGACCCGGCGGGCGTCACGCTGCCGGCGGACAACTTCTCCGTCCGCTGGTCCGTCACCCGCGACTTCGGCTCCGGCGGACCGTTCGCGTTCTCCGCCGCGACGCAGGACGGCATCCGCGTGTACCTCGACGGTGTGCGCAAGATCGACCTGTGGCGGAACGTCTCCACCACGCAGTACAAGACCGTCAACCTGACCGTCCCGGCCGGCCGGCACACGATCCGCGTGGACTACGTGGCCTGGACGGGCACGGCGAACGTGAAGTTCACCTACGCCCCCCGTACGTCGGCCACCGTCGACACGGTCCGCCCCCTCGCGCCGACCGGTCTCTCCTCCTGGTACGACCGGGCCGGGAACCGGTTCTACGTGAGCTGGGCCGCCAACAAGGAGATGGACCTCGCCGGTTACCGCCTCTACCGGCGCACGGGCACAGCCGGCTGGGCGAAGGTCAGCGGCACGGCACTCCTGAGCGCTCCTCGGTTCACCGACATCCCGCCGGCCACCGGCCAGAGCTTCCTCTATGAGGCCCGAGCCGTCGACAAGGCCGGCCACGAGTCCACCGGCAGCGCGGACGTGTCGGTCACCACCGTGGACCGCACCGGTCCCGCCGCCCCGACCGGCGTCACGGTGACCAGCGACTCGACTCTCACTCGCGTGTCCTGGCCGGCGGTCGTCGACGCCGCCCGCTACGAGGTGTCCGTCTCATCCGCGCCCACCGGCCCGTTCGAGTTGGTGGGGCGGACGACCGCGACGTCCTACTGGACCTCCGCGCCCGAGAACACCCTGCGCTACTACCGTCTTCAGGCCTTCGACGCGCTCGGCAATCCCTCGGCGTACTCGTCCACGATCACGGGGGACGGTGTCGACCGGACACCGCCGCAGTCCCCGACGGTCCTTGACACCTACGTCCGCGTGGACACGACCGGGGTCTACTGGACGGCACCCGCCGCCTTCTCGCAGGACTTCTCCAACGGCGGGACCTACCACGTCTACCGCTCGCCCGGCACGACGCTCGACCCCGCCGCGCTCACCCGCGTGACCTGTGGCGAGGACAGCCATTTCACCAACTACCAGAGCGACTGCCAGGACCGGGACATGGCCGCCGGCACGTATTACACGTACGCCGTCGCGACGGTGGACCCCACCGGTAACGAGTCGGCGCTCTCCGCCCCGGTGACTGTCCGCACGGGCGACCGGGTGGCCCCCGCGCCGGTCACCGGCCTGCTGGCCACCCCGCGCGGCGACGGCATCGTCCTCGGCTGGTCCGCCCCGGCCGACGACGACATCCACCAGTACCGCGCCTATCGGGGAGTGCGCCTGGACGACGGCACGGTCCGCTGGCTGGGTGGCTGCGCAACCGAATCGGCCCAGGCACGTGTGAGCCTCTGCGCGCACATCGCGGACGGGGAGACCTATGTCTACACGGTCGTCGCCGTGGACCGCTGGGGCAACAGCCTGCCACCGTCCTCGCCCGAGGCCCCGACCGTCACCGCGACGGAGCTCGATCTGCGGCCGTCCGTCGAGGTCGTTCAGGAAGGCCACCTCAACGGGGTGAGCGGGTCGACGCTCACCTTCTCCGCGCCGCACGTCCGCTGGTACTGCAGCGACCCTGCGCTGTGCTCTCAGGTCGACCGCTACCGCATCAGCAGGTGGAACCCGGCGACTCAGGCGTACGAGACGCTGGACGAGCAGACCCAGTCCGCCGCCGTCACCGAGTACTGGCACGAGGACGGGACGGCCGAGCCCGGCATGACGTACTTCTACCTCTTCGAGGCGCTGCGTGCGGACGGGAGCGCGGTCATGAGGAAGGCCTGGGGCTGCGTCTACGTCGGCCACGTCTGAGGAAGGCCGGGAGGCCGACCCCGTCACGACCGGGCACTTCCACGGCCGAGCACTCTCACGACTGCGGCGCGCCACGGGTGAAGGTGCCCAGGCCCTCGCTGTTCAAATACTCGACGGTGAACGACCGGCCGTCCGGGGAGAAGGTGACACCGGTGCGGCCCACGGCGTTCTCGCCGCGGGTCTCGAAGCTGAAGGTGTCGCCGGAGTAGTGGGTCAGCGGGTAGGACTGGGGCTTCGGCCCCAGGCGGAGGGTCAGCACGCCGTCCGCATCGGCGACGACCTCGGCGCGCCCGTAGTACGCGTTGTCGAAGCGGCCGGTGTAGGTGTCCGCGGCCTGCGCCGGGGCCGCGTCGGTGGGCGGGTGGGCGTAGTCGGTCTTCGACCGGCCCGCGTCCGCCTCCTGCTGGTAGAGCGCGTCGACGAGCGGGATCCAGTCGCGGCTGATCCTCCCGGTCTGCGCGATGTCGAAGAAGTCGAGGGCGACGGCGTCGGCGACGCCGACCGGTGAGGTGTTGGTGAGAACGACGATGCCGAGCTGTTCGCCGGGCAGCATCGTCACGTTGGTGTGCGCACCCTCGGCGAACGCGCCGGTGTGCGAGAGGCGAAGCCGGCCCTCGTCGTCGTAACTCACGTTCCAGCCGAGGCCGTAGAAGCCGGTGCGGCCGGCCGGGGCGTGCGGCGGGTTGGAGACCGACTCGGGCCAGTGGGTGCGTTCCAGGGCTTCGGCGTCGACGATCCGCCGGCCGTCGAGTTCGCCGTTCGCGAGCTGGAGGCGCAGCCAGGTCGCCATGTCGCGCGCGGAGGAGCTGACGCCGCCGGCCGGGGACTGGGCGTCGGGGTCGCGGACGAACTCCGGTTTCCAGACGCCGTCGACCTGGACATGGCCCCAGGCCCGGTCGGGGGAGTCGGCGTAGTCGGCGAACCGGGAGCTGGTGGAGTCCATGCCGGCCGGCTTGTAGAGGACGTCGTCGGCCAGCTTCTCCCAGGGCACGCCCTTCTCGTCGGCGACGGCCTGGGCGGCCGCCGTCAGGCCGAAGTTGGTGTACGCGTAGCTCGCGCGGAACGGCGCGAGGGGCTCGTAACGCAGGTGGGACAGGATGTACGCCCGGTCGTAGCCGAGGTCTTCGAGGAGGTCGCCGGCGTGGTCGGGCAGCCCGCTGCGGTGCGAGAAGAGGTCGGCGACCGTCACGTGGGAGGTGACCCAGGGGTCCTTGAGGACGAAACCCGGTACGTGCGGGGCGACAGGCTCGGTCCAGCCGTCCGTGCCGACGGCGCCGGCGACGATCGTCGAGGCGATCGGCTTCGAGACGGACGCGAGCTGGAAGACGGTGTCGGCGTCGACGGCGGCCTGCTCGCCCGCCTTGCGCACCCCGTAGCCCTTGAGAGCGAGGACCTTGCCGTCGTGCACGACGGCGACCGCCGCGCCCGGCACCCCGGTGCGCTTCATGGCCGCCTCGACCACTCCGTCGAGCCGGTCGACCGCGCGCTGCACGTCCGCGTCGTCGAGCTGGGGCGGCGGCTGGGGCGGGGGTGGCGAGGGCCCGGGCGCGGCGGTGGCGAGAGTGGGGGCAGTGGCGCCGAGGAGGGCCGCGAGACCGACCGCGGCCAGCCGTCGAACGGTGCTCATTCCTCCATTGAACGGCCGCGGTCGGCCCCTGTCGCGCTCAAACGCGCAGGGCCCAGGCGGCGGCCTCCTCGGGGGTCGCCGCCGTACGGATCCCCTCCGGTACGGGCGGGCGGCGGACCACGACGACCGGGATGCCGGCCTCGCGGGCGGCCTGGAGCTTGGGGGCGGTGGCGGCGCCGCCGCTGTCCTTCGTGACGAGGACGTCGATCCGGTGATGCCGGATCAGGTAGCGCTCGCCGTCGAGGGTGAACGGGCCGCGGTCCAGGAGGACCTCGGTGCGGGCCGGCATCGGGTCCTCGGGGGCGTCGACGGAGCGGACGAGGAACCACTCGGGGCGGGCGGCGAAGGCCGCGAGGCCCATCCGGCCGGTGGTGAGGAAGACCCGGTCGACCCGGCCGCCCCGGTCGCCGAGCCCGTCGAGGGCCCGGGCCGCCTCCGCGAGCGAGGCCACCTCGTGCCAGTCGTCCCCCGCCACCGGGACCCAGCCGGGACGGCGCAGCGCCAGCAGGGGAACATGGGCGGTGGCGGCCGCCTCGGCCGCGTTGAAACTGATCCGTTCGGCGAAGGGATGGGTGGCGTCGATGACCGCGTCCACGGAGTGCTCGCGCAGCCACGCGGCGAGCCCGTCCGCGCCGCCGAAGCCGCCGATCCGGACCTGCCCGGCCGGCAGCCGGGGCGCGGCGACCCGCCCGGCGAGGGAGCTGGTGACCTTCATGGACGGATCGAGCAGCCCGGCCAGGGCGCGGGCCTCGGTCGTCCCGCCGAGGACGAGTACGTGCAGGGGAAGCCGCATGGGAATCCTGGGGGTCCGTTCGTGAGTGCCGGCGGGCGTGCGGCCCAACTCAAGCACACCGGTCTGCGGCCCGGCTGGACGACCGGTGCCTGTGCGACGGCGGCGACGACCGCCGCGTACACGGCGCTGCTCACCGGGGAGTTCCCGGACCCGGTGACGATCACCCTGCCGAAGGGGCAGACGCCGGCCTTCGCACTGGCGGTGGAGTCGCTGGACGGCACCGAATCGGCGACCGCCGGCGTGGTGAAGGACGCGGGCGACGACCCGGACGTCACCCACGGCGCGTTGATCCGCTCGACGGTACGGCTCCTGCCGCCCGGCTCGGGGGTAGTCTTCCGGGCCGGTCCCGGGGTCGGTACCGTCACCCTCCCCGGCCTGCCCCTGGAGGTCGGCGAACCGGCGATCAACCCGGTGCCCCGGCAGATGATGCGCGCGCACGTGGCCGAGGTCGCGGCGGCGCACGGCGGCACCGGCGACGTCGAGATCACCCTCTCCGTCGACGACGGCGCCGAGATCGCCCGCTCCACCTGGAACCCGCGGATCGGGATCCTCGGCGGCCTGTCCATCCTCGGCACCACCGGCATCGTCGTGCCCTACTCCTGCTCCGCCTGGATCGACTCGATCCGGCGCGGCGTGGACGTGGCCCGCGCGGGCGGTCTCACGCACGTCGCCGGCTGCACCGGCTCCACCTCCGAGCGCACGGTGACCGAGCTGTACGACCTGCCGGAGATCGCCCTGCTCGACATGGGGGACTTCGCGGGCGCCGTCCTCAAGTACGTGCGCCGCCACCCGGTGGACCGGCTGACCGTCTGCGGCGGCTTCGCCAAGCTGTCCAAACTGGCCGCCGGCCACCTCGACCTGCACTCGGCCCGCTCCCAGGTCGACAAGTCCTTCCTCGCCGGCCTGGCCCGCACGGGCGGCGCGTCCGAGGCCCTCGTCGCCGAGATCGCCGCCGCGAACACCGGCCTCGCCGCGCTCCGCCTCTGCGAGGCGGCCGGGGTCCCCCTGGGCGATCTCGTCGCCGCCCGCGCCCGCGACGAGGCCCTCGCGGTGCTGCGCGGCGCGCCGGTCGCGGTCGACGTCGTCTGCATCGACCGGGCGGGCGTGGTCGTGGGCCGGTCGGCGACGGCGGGGCCGGGCGCCCTCCCGGCCTGATGCCCGGTCCGAGGCGGAAAACCGGGGGACTTCGCACCCGGGCGCCCCGGACAATGCCCGCATGACGACCGACTTCTCGCACAAGCCCACGCTCACCGGCGAACTCGTCGTGCTCCGCCCCGTCACCGAGGACGACCTCCCCGCGCTCCTCCCGATGCTCCAGGACCCCGAGATCGGGCGCCTGACCGGCTCCCACGCCGACTTCACCGAGGCCGCGCTGCGGCAGTGGTACGCGACCCGGGGCGCCCAGACCAACCGGCTCGACCTGGCGGTGGTGGAGCGGGCGACGGGGCGGGTGGTCGGCGAGGCCGTGCTGAACGAGTGGGACGCGCCGAACGAGAGCTGCGCCTTCCGCATCAGCCTCTCCCCCGACGCCCTCGGCCGCGGCCTCGGCACCGAGGCGACCCGTCTGATCGTCGGATACGGCTTCGAGGCGGTGGGCCTCTACCGGGTGTGGCTGGAGGTGTACGCCTTCAACCCGCGGGCGCGCCGCGCCTACGAGAAGGCCGGCTTCCGCGCGGAGGGTGTGCTGCGCGGGGCGCTGCTGTGGGAGGGGGATCGGGTGGACGCGACGGTGATGGCGGCGCTGGCGCCGGAGTGGGGGATTACTCGGGCTTGAGCGCCCTGCGGCGCTCGTGCTCGGCGTCGAGCTCCGCGAGCTCTGCGCGGGCCGCAGCCCGTTCGGCCTCCGTGACCGGCGGGAACGGCACATCCTCGTCCTGTGGGTAGCCGATCTCCCGTATGTCCTCGGCCAGGTCGGCGAGCTCCAGCTCCGGGTTGAGCGCCGCGACGACCTCCGCCGTCAGAGGCTCCAGCGCCAGCACGTGGCGGACGGCCGCGACGTCGACCTCCGTCTCGTAGTAGTCGGCGGCCCACTCCGCGTACGCCTCGGCCGAGCGGTCGACGAGCAGCTCGAAGAGGTGGTCGGCGCCGTCCGGCTCGCCGTCGCCCCGGGCGGGGAAATCGATGGTGCCGGTGCGCCAGGCGGGGTCGGCGGGGGCGCGCCAGAGGCAGGCGGTGACGGCCGGGGCCGCCTCACCGTCCTCGGCCTCGGAGACGTACGGCCGAAAGGCCTCCGGTACGGAGTCCAGGACGCCCGGCCAGACCTCCGGGTCGTCCATGCGCGCCCAGGGGCTCATCGGCGCCTCGTGCGCGAAGCCCTCCACGTAGGCGCCCGCCGCCGAGAAGACGATCCGGAACTCGTCGCCCTGACCGTCCCGCATGGAGGCCCGCTCCTCACCCTCCGCCCAGTGGGCGTCGAACGAGTAGTACCTGCCGTCCCACTCCGGGCTCAGCACGGCCTCCAGCATCGCGAGCCCCCGGCAGTGGTCGCGCAGTTCCCCGATGCCCGGCAGCGCGCGGGCGACGTCGTAGACGGTCACGGGGACATGGGAGCACACGGCACTGACAGTCGGCCCGTTCCGCATGCGCGGCCCTGCCCCCGACCCTAGGCTGGCGCCACGGCAGTCCCCAACGCGTCATCGAAAGGGAGTCCCATGGCGAAGCGCGGCAACAAGAAGCGGGCCCGCAAGAAGAAGAAGGCGAACCACGGCAAGCGGCCCAACGCGTAAGGGTCGGACCGCGGGCGGGACCGTCAGCAGGTGTGGCGGTCCCGGGCCGGGTCGTAGAGGTGGCTGTCGCGGAACTCGGCGGCGGCCAGGGTGCGGCCCACCACGATCACGGCGGTCCTGGTGATGCCGGCCGCCTTCACCTGGTCCGCGATGTCCTCCAGGGTGCCGCGCAGCACGACCTCGTCGGGGCGGCTGGCCATGGCGACGACGGCGGCCGGGCAGTCGGTGCCGTAGTGCGGGACGAGTTCGGCGACGATCCGGTCCACGTACCGCGCGCCCAGGTGCAGCACGAGCAGCGCGCCGCTGCGGCCCAGGGTCGCCAGGTCCTCGCCCTCCGGCATGGGGGTGGCCTGCTGGGCGATGCGGGTGAGGATGACGGTCTGGCCGACGGTCGGGACGGTCAGCTCACGCTTCAGCGCCGCCGCGGCGGCGGCGAAGGCCGGGACGCCCGGCACGACCTCGTACGGGATGCCGGCCGCGTCCAGGCGCCGCATCTGCTCGGCCATCGCGCTGAACACGGACGGGTCGCCGGAGTGCAGCCGCGCCACGTCCTGGCCGGCCTCGTGCGCGGCGGCGATCTCGGCGACGATCCGGTCGAGGTCCAGGTTCGCCGTGTCGACGAGCCTCGCGTCCGGCGGGCACTCGGCGAGCAGCTCGCGCGGCACGAGCGAGCCGGCGTAGAGGCAGACGCCGCACTTCGCGAGGGTCCGCGCGCCGCGCAGGGTGATGAGGTCGGCCGCGCCGGGGCCCGCGCCGATGAAGTAGACGGTCATTCCTGTGTAGAACCCTTCGTTACGGACCACTGGGTGACCGGCATGGCCTGGCGCCAGCCGGTGAAGCCGCCGACCGGCACGGCGGCGGCGACCGCGAGCCGGATCAGCTCGCCGCCGTGGCGGCCGTACCACTGGGCGAGCAGCGCCTCGGACTCCAGGGTCACGGTGTTGGCGACGAGCCGGCCGCCGGCCGGGAGCGCGTCCCAGCAGGTGTCGAGGAGGCCGGGGGCGGTGAGTCCACCGCCGACGAAGATCGCGTCGGGGACCGGAAGATCCGCGAGGGCGGCGGGCGCGGGGCCGGTGACGACCTTCAGTGCCGGTACGCCGAGGGCGGCCGCGTTACGGGTGATCCGCGCCGCCCGCTCCTCCGACTTCTCCACCGCGACGGCGCGGCAGGGGACCGGGCCGCGGTGCGCCCGCATCCATTCGATGCCGATGGAGCCGGAGCCGCCGCCGACGTCCCAGAGGAGTTCGCCGGGCGCGGGCGCGAGCGCGGCGAGGGTCGCGGCGCGCACGTACCGCTTGGTGAGCTGTCCGTCGTGTTCGTACGCCTCGTCGGGCAGGCCGGGCGTCGTCCCGAGCCGCGGGGTCGTGGCGGCCGGGTCGCGCACGCAGTCGAGCGCGAGGACGTGGAGGGCGTCGGTCCGCTCGTACGGCCAGTCGGCGGCGGTGCCGTCGAGGACCCGCTCGCGCGGGCCGCCGAGCTGCTCCAGGACCCGGATCCGGGTGCCGCCCCAGCCGCGCTCGCGCAGCAGCGCGGCGACCCGCGCGGGGCTCTCGGGCCCCTCGCCGAGGACGAGCAGGCGGCGCCCGTCGTACAGGGCGGCGGTGAGCGCGTCGAGCGGGCGGGCGACCAGGGAGACCGTCTCGGTGTGCTCCAGGGCCCAGCCGAGCCGGGCGCAGGCGTACGAGACGGAGGACGGGTGCGGGCGGACGTCGAGCCGGTCGGGGCCGAGCAGCTCGGTGAGGGTGCGGGCGATCCCGTAGAAGGAGGGGTCGCCGCTGGCCAGGACGGCGACGGCGCGGCCCTCGTGGGCGGCAAGGAGGCCGGGCACGGCGGGGCGCAGCGGGCTCGGCCAGGGGATCCGCTCGCCGGGGCACTCGGCGGCGGGGAGCAGGTCGAGCTGGCGGGGGCCGCCGATCAGGACGTCGGCGGCGCGGAGGGTGCGGCGGGAGGCCTCGGGGAGCCCGTCCCAGCCGTCGGCGCCGATTCCGACGACCGATACCGCGGGCACCGATATCGCAGCGTTCACGTCGGCGACTCTACGTGAGGCCCACAGGTCCGCCGCTATGCGGTGCGGGTCACTTCGCGCAGGTCACTTCGCGCAGGTCACTTCGCGCAGCTCGCATCGGGCAGGTCACATCGCGCAGGTCACTTCGGGGCGTGCTCGCCCACGTAGAAGAGCAGCCAGATGAAGCCCGCGAGGGCATGGGTCACGAAGACGTAGATGAAGACACGGAGCATCACGCCCCGCTCTTTCCACCGTTCCATATCGAAGTCCGCCATGCCCACCAGGGTACGGGCCCGGGAATACGGCGCGAGTGTGCGCCGTTGGACGCGATGGTTTAACATTCAACCAACAGCTTCAGGGCATCGAAAGGCGAGAGGTGAGCACGATGCAGTTCGGGATCTTCACCGTCGGCGACGTGACGGCCGACCCCACCACCGGCCGGACCCCCACCGAGCACGAGCGGATCAAGAACACCGTCGCCATCGCGCTCAAGGCCGAGGAGGTCGGGCTCGACGTCTTCGCGACCGGCGAGCACCACAACCCGCCGTTCGTACCGTCCTCCCCGACGACGCTCCTCGGGCACATCGCGGCCCGCACGGAGAACCTGATCCTGTCCACGTCCACGACCCTGATCACCACCAACGACCCGGTGAAGATCGCCGAGGATTACGCGACCCTGCAGCACCTCGCCGACGGCCGCGTCGACCTGATGATGGGCCGCGGCAACACCGGCCCGGTCTATCCGTGGTTCGGGCAGGACATCCGCCAGGGCATCCCGCTCGCCATCGAGAACTACGCGCTGCTCCACAGGCTGTGGAGGGAGGACGTGGTCGACTGGGAGGGCAGGTTCCGCTCCGCGCTCCAGGGCTTCACGGCCACCCCGCGCCCGCTCGACGGCGTCCCGCCGTTCGTCTGGCACGGCTCCATCCGCTCGCCCGAGATCGCCGAGCAGGCCGCCTACTACGGTGACGGCTTCTTCGCCAACCACATCTTCTGGCCGAAGCAGCACACCGAGAAGATGGTCCGGCTCTACCGCCAGCGCTACGCCCACTACGGGCACGGCACCCCCGAGCAGGCGATCGTCGGCCTCGGCGGCCAGGTCTTCATGCGGAAGAACTCGCAGGACGCGGTACGGGAGTTCCGCCCGTACTTCGACAACGCGCCGGTCTACGGCCACGGGCCGTCCCTGGAGGAGTTCAGCCGCGAGACCCCGCTGACCGTCGGCTCGCCGCAGGAGGTCATCGAACGCACCCTGTCCTTCCGCGACTACGTCGGCGACTACCAGCGCCAGCTGTTCCTGATCGACCACGCAGGACTCCCCCTGAAGACCGTCCTGGAGCAGCTCGACATCCTCGGCGAGGAGGTCGTGCCGGTGCTGCGCAAGGAGTTCGAGAACCTGCGCCCGGCCGGCGTCCCGGCGACCGCCCCGCTCCACCCCGCCGTAGCCACGAAGAAGGAGGCGTAACCCTCATGCGTACGCTCAAGCTGGTCGCCGTGTCGGCAGGCCTCAGCAGCCCCTCCTCCACCCGGCTGCTCGCCGACCGGCTGCTCCAGGCCGCCCGCTACCGGCTCGCCGAGCAGGAGTACGCGGTCGACGTCGAGGTGGTCGAACTGCGCGACCTGGCCGTCGACATCGCGAAGAACCTCGTGACGGGCTTCCCCTCCGAGAAGCTCCAGGAGACCATCGACAAGGTCACGGGCGCCGACGGGGTCATCACCGTCACGCCGGTCTTCACGGCCTCGTACAGCGGTCTGTTCAAGTCCTTCTTCGACCTGATCGACCCGGCCGCGCTGACCGGCACCCCGGTCCTGATCGGCGCGACCGGCGGCACCGCCCGCCACTCGCTGGTCCTCGACCACGCGCTGCGCCCGCTCTTCGCCTATCTGCGGGCCATGGTCGCCCCGACCGCCGTCTACGCGGCCTCGGAGGACTGGGGCACGGGCGGCGACGAATACACCGAGGGCCTGCCCCACCGCATCAACCGTGCGGGCGCCGAGTTCGCCGAACTCGTCGCGGCCCGGCCGGAGCGGGCGGAGACGGAGGACGAGGTCGTGCCGTTCGAGCAGCAGCTGGCCGGTCTGGCCGACCTGCGCCTCGACTAGGGCCTGTCCGGCGGATCAGGGTCGGACAGGCCCTAGGCCTGGTCGACCAGGCCCAGACCTCGCAATCCGATCGCAGGAATGTGCACACTTCTGTAAGGTCGTGAGCATGACGGAGACCACCTACTCGATCGTCGAGGCCCGCGCCCGGCTCGGTGCCATCGCCCGCGAGGTCAGCGCCACCCGCGAACCGGTCGCCATCACCGACCACGGACACACCATCGCCATACTGATCAGCCCCGCCGACGCTCTTGAGCTCCAGGAGATGCGGGCGCTGGCCGCCTACCGGGCACGGCGAGAGCGCGGCGAGTCCGCCGGCATCCCGCACGACGAAGCACTTCGCCGCGTCTTCGGCGGAGACGAGGCGTGACGTACCAGGTCATCTGGGAGCCCGAGGCCCTCGTCCAGGCGGAGCGGTTCGCCAAGGACGACCCCGACGGGGTGCGCCAGGTCTTCACTGCCGTCGACCGCCTGGCAGACGATCCCCGCCCCGACGGCTCGTTCGGAAGTTCCGAGATCCTGCGCATCCACGTCGGGATCTACCGCGTCCTGTACGAGATCAGCGACATGCAGGTCCGGGTCAGTGTGATCCACCTCGGTCGCCTGCGCTGAGCAGGCGGCACGGGGTGGGTGGCGAGAGCCCCCTACTGGTCCACGACATCGGCGAGGACGCACGCCACATTGTCCGGGGCGCCCCGGTCCCGGGCCCGGCCGATCAGCTCGCGGGCGGTGGCCGCCGGGTCCGCACCCCGTGTGAGGGCCGGGGCGATCTCCTCGGCGGGCACCACGGCCGACAGGCCGTCCGTGCAGAGCAGCAGGCGGTCGCCCGCGCGGAGTTCGTGGAGCGCCAGCTCCGGTTCCGGCGGCACGTCCCCGCCGTCGAGAGCCTTCAGGAGAAGCGCCCGGTCCGGGCGGGCGGCCGCCTCCGCCGGTGAGAGCTCGCCCGCGTCGACGAGCTCCTGGACCACGGTGTGGTCCCGGGTGAGCCGACGCAGGGCGCCGTCCCGCAGCAGGTACGCGCGGGAGTCGCCCACATGGGCGAGCGCGAGCCGGTTCCCGGCGAGGAGGGCGGCGGTCAGGGTCGTGCCGGACTCGGCGCACCGGGCGACTGCCTCGTTCGCCTCCCGCAGCCCTGCCTCAAGGGCGTTGAGCAGATCCCCGGCCCGCGTGGGCGTCGGTACGGCCCCGAGCGCGGCGACGGCGCCAGTCGCGGCGGCCCCGCCTTCGGGGCCGTAACCGTCGGCGACGGCCAGCAGGCGGGCGCCCGCGTGGGCCGCGTCCTGCTGGGACGGGCGTGTCAGGCCCGGGTCGAGCAGCAGCGCCGCCCGGAACGTGAGGTCGGGCGTACGCGGGTTCCTGTCGTTCATGCTGTTCATGCCGGTGGTGCCTTTCATGCGGTCCACCAGGGAGGCCGCGAGGTCCCGCCGCGTCGCCGTCTCGTGCTCGACGCGCGCCCAGTACGCGCGGATCGCCCGGGCCGCGCCCGCCGCGTCCGTCTCGTACAGGGCGCAGACCCGCCCGATCTCGGCCAGCGGCATGCCGATCCGCCGCAGCCAGCCCACGAGCCGCGCCCGTTCCGCCTGCTCGCCGGCGTAGTACCGGTAGCCGGAGAACGGGTCGACGCGGGCCGGCCGCAGCAGGCCGAGCTCGTCGTAGCGGCGCAGGGCCTTGGGCGTGAGGCCCGTCGCGCGGGCGAAGTCGCCGATCGTGAGCATCGCGTCCATGGTCCCAGCCTCCCTGACCGGGCCCCGTGGCCCGGCACGCGCCACGGTGGGCCTTCCCCGCGGGGGAATGTCAACGGGCGGGCGGCCATCACCCGCCGCATGATGGCGGGCATGGACATCAAGCTGGAGCTGATCGGCGTTCCCGTCACCGACATCGACCGGGCCAAGGCCTTCTACGAGCGGGTCGGCTTCCACGCCGACCACGACGTGACGGTCAGCGAGGAGATCCGCTTCGTGCAGATGACCCCGCCCGGGTCGGCCTGCTCGATCGCCTTCGGCAAGGGCATCACCGAGATGACCCCGGGCTCCCTGGACAACATGCAGGTCGTCGTCACCGACATCGAGGAGGCCCACGCCGACCTCACCGGCCGCGGCATCGACGTGAGCGCGATCGACGACCAGCCCTGGGGCTCCTTCGTCTACTTCGCCGACCCCGACGGCAACCGCTGGGCGGTGCAGCAGACCGTTCCCCGTAACGGGTAGGAGTACGGCTCCGCCGCGCGGCGGAGAGGGAACGGACCGCGGGGCGACGCGGTGGGCGCAGGCCGGGCGGGAGCCTGGGGGCATGTCGAAGACACCAGAGGTCGTCCCCGCCCCGCCCCGCTGGGCCGTGATCGCCGCGCACGCCGTGCCGCTGCTCGTGCTGCCCGCCGGGCTGTGGCGGCTGGCGCTCGGGTTCGGACTGCCGGTCGCCGAGAGTTCGCCGTACCTGAACGCCGAGCCGGCCACGCTCGCGTACATGATCGGGCTGACCGTGCTCGGCGAGCTGCTCGCCTACCTCACCCTCGGTCTGGTCCGGCCCTGGGGCGAGGTGTTCCTCGGGCGGCGGGTCGACGCGCGGCTGGCGACGGGCGCGGCCCTCGTCGGGAGCGCCGGGCTGTTCCTGGCGGTCGGCTGGTCCGTGTACGCCGAGGTGGCGGGCCTGGCGGCCGGGGATCTCACCGTGCTCACCCCGGCCCAACAGGCCCTGTTCCTCGGCTGTTATCTGCCGCTCGCCGCCTGGCCGGTGCTGCTTGCGGCGGTGGCGGTCGCCTACCACCGGCGGCGGACGCTCGCCGGTCAGTAGGGCGCGGGGCGGCCGGCCGCGTCCTCGTGGGTGTAGAAGCTGTAGTAGGCGAAGGCGGTCGTCACCCCGGCGACGATCAGGCCGACTGTCGACGAATACAGGACACTGTGGCCGGAGAGGCCCACCAGGAAGCCGATCGCGATGCCGGCGAGGGCGCCCCAGGCGACCGCGCGCAACTCGCGCCGCAGCCGCCGGCCGTAACGGTGCAGGCTGTGGATGGCGACGGCCAGCACGACGGCGCTGATCAGACCGACCCAGAACTGGCTCCAGGCCAGCGGGCCGCCGTCCCGGAGGATGACCGGGGCGTACAGGCCGTAGCTGATGCCGACGATCACGGGCAGTGCCCAGCCGTGGGTGCTGAACTGCCTGCGGGCGGGGACGGCTGCGTGTGCTGCCATGGCGGATGCTCCTTTCCCGCACGGTGCGCACCTGAGGGTGCACCCTCCAGGGCACACCCCCGCCCCGCCCGCCGCAAGTGGATCAGGGCCCGTCCGTCTACGGACGGACGGCGACCGCGTCGATCTCGAAGAGCATCCCGGGCAGCGCCAGGGCCGCGACCCCGCTGAGGGTCTGGGCCGGGAGGCGGTCGCCGAACGCGGCGTGCAGGGCCTTGCCGAGGACCTCCAGCTTGGCGAGGTCGTGCTCGACGATGTACGAGCCGAGCCGGACCACGTGCTCGAAGCCGAGGCCCGCGCCCGCCAGGGCGTGCCGCAGGTTGGCGAGGGACAGCTCGACCTGGGCGGCGAAGTCGCCGGGGACGGGCGCGCCGGTGGCGTCGGAGGCGTACTGGCCCCCGATGAAGACGAGTTCGCCGGGCGCGGAGACGGCGTGGCTGTAGCCGAAGGGCGTCGGGTCGTGCAGGGTCGCGGGGTTGGTGATGGTGCGCTGGTCGGTGTGCGGAACGCTCATGACGTACGTACTTCCTTCCATGAACACGACATTGGATGTCCAGAATCAGGGCCTGAGGAAACCGGGGAGGCCATGGCCCCGTCCACCGGAACGCCGTCAGGTCGTCGCGAACCAGCGGCGGATCCGGTCCGGCGCGCCCGGCGCCTGCCGTTCCGCCCTGGCGCGCACGTCGGCCAGGTTCTGGGCGGCCAGTTCGCGCCGCCAGGCCAGCTCCGCGCGGCCCATCGCGTCGGCGATGGCGCACTCGGCGGTCGGACGGCCCGTGCCCGCACCGGGTCCCTGGCCGCGGATCTCGGTGCAGCGGAAGGCCTCGTCCGGGCCCTCGATCGCCACGACGACGTCCATCAGCGTGATCCGGTCGAGCGCCCGGGCCAGCCGGAAGCCGCCCCGGGGCCCGGAGACGGAGGTCAGGATCCCGGCCCGGACCAGGGCCTGGAGCTGCTTGTTGAGGTAGGGCGCGGGCAGTTCGTGGTACGCCGCGAGCCGGGCCGCGGTGACCGCCCGCTCCTCGCCGATCCAGGCGAGGTTGAGGCAGCTGTGCATCGCCCACTCCACACCCTCGTTCATCCTCATGATCCTGGATGCTACATATCCAGGATAGGCGTGTCCAGGAGGGCCTGTCCGGGACGGCACCTCACCCGTACGGCCCAGCAGAAGATTCGGAACCGAACAGACGCTCCCACGATGAGCCCATGAGCAAGAACACCGAATCTCCGCGGCCGTCGACCTCCGGCGCCTGGGCGTCCAGCGGCACCATGTTCGCCGGCGTCCTCATGCTGGTCATCGGCGTCATCGACATCCTCCAGGGCATCGCCGGCATCGCCGAGGACGACATCTACACGCGCGTCGGCGACTACGTCTTCAAGTTCGACCTGACGTCCTGGGGCTGGATCCACCTCTGCCTCGGCGTGATCGTCGCCATCGTCGGCGCCGCCATCCTCAAGGGCGCCGAGTGGGGCCGTATCGCCGGCATCGCCCTCGCCTCGCTGAACATCGTGGCGCAGTTCCTGTTCCTGCCGTACCAGCCGTGGTGGGCGCTGTTCTCCATGGCGGTGTCCGTCTTCGTCATCTGGGCGCTGGCGGCGGACAAGTCGTACGGGAGTGACTCCTGGTGAGCCGTCGCCGCACGGCCTCCACCGCCGCGCTCCTGGCCCTGGCCCTGGCCGTGTTCGGTCCGGTCGCCCTGACCGGCTGCGACGAGGCCGCGGACAAGGCGGGCGAGATCGTCTCCTCCGCCACCGCCGCCGTGGCCTCGGCCGCGCAGCAGAAGATGGACGAGGTCAAGGACGGGGTCAACGCGACCGGCGACGTGAAGGCCGGAGCGACGTCCACGGACGGGGACCGCACCGTCGCCGAGATCACCGCGACCAACCCCGAGGACAAGACCGCCGACTACACGGTCATGGTCGACTTCCGGGACGCGGACGGGAACCTCCTCGACGCCGTTGTCCTCACCATCGACGACGTGGCGGCCGGCGGGTCCAAGACCGGCACCGCCCGCAGCAACCGGACCCTGTCCGGCGCCACCCAGGCCCAGGTCGCCCAGGCCCTGCGCCACTGAGCGCGGCGGCCCCGGCCCGTCCCCGGCCTCGGCCCCGGGCCCCGGGCCCCGCCCCGGAATGGCACCGATCGGCGCCCGCCCGCCTCGCGGAGCGGGCGCCGATCGGCCACGCTGGAAGACATGGAGAACGACGAGATCCTCGAGAACATCGGCTCTCTCGTCGAGGAGGAACGCTCCCTGCGCCAGCGCGTCGGCGGCCTCCGCGACGAGGAGCGCGCCCGGCTCATCGAGCTGGAGGTCCAGCTCGACCAGTGCTGGGACCTGCTGCGGCAGCGCCGTGCCAAGGCCGAGTTCGGCGAGGACCCGGACACCGCCGCCGTCCGCCCGGCGGCCGAGGTCGAGGGCTACCGCAGCTGACCGGGTACCCGACGGAGCTCCCGACAGCGCACCCGACCGGGCCCCGGGGCCACCCGGCGCGTCCCCGCCGTAACGTTTGACCATGGCGAAATCGGCGCAATCGGCGACATCGGCGCAGTCGGAACGGTCCGCACGGCTCTCCCCGCCCGCCTGGCTGACCGCCGGTCTGCGCCCGCAGCCGACGCCCGTGCCCTGGCCGGCCGTCGGCCGCGCGTCGATCGCGCTCGCCGCGCCGCTCGCCGCCGGACTCGCCGCGGGACAGCCCGCGTACGGGGCGCTGGTGTCGATGGGCGCCCTGTCCGGGGTCATCGGCGACACCGCCGACGCCTACCGGATGCGGTTCTTCAACATCGCCGTACCGCAGCTCTTCGGCGCCGTCGGCGTCACCCTCGGCACCCTGGTGTACGGCCAGGGCTGGCTCGCCGTCGGCGTGCTCACCCTGGTCGCGCTGGTCTCCGGGATGATCTCGTCGATCGGCGCCGTCGCCTCCGTCTCCGGCCTGCTGCTCCTGCTCAACGCGGTGGTCGGCGCCGGTCTGCCGATGCCCGACCCGTGGTGGAAGGCGCCGCTGCTGCTCGGACTCGGCGGGGTCGTCGTCCTCGCCCTCACCCTGCTCGGCTGGCCGCTGCGCGGCGGCGCCCCGGAACGGACGGCGGTCGCCGGGACCTACCGGGCGGTCGCCGAACTCCTCGAGGCCGCCGGCACCGACGCGTACGACGAGAGACGGCAGGCCGTCACGGGCTCCCTCAACCAGTCGTACGACCTGGTGCTCGCCCGCCGTGCCCGGCAGCACGGCCGGGCGCCCACACTGGTGCGGCTGCTCGCCGAGCTCAACGTGATCATCCCGCTCCTGGAGGCCGCGCCCGCGGCCCACCTCGCGGCCCGCCGCTTCCACCGGCCGCTGCCGCCGGAGATCCCGGCCGCGGTGCACGAACTCGCCGACACGGTGGGGAAGGAGAAGAAGCCGGGGCGCGCCGGACGCCCGTACGAGCTGCGCCTGCCCGCGGCCCGCAGGCCCTCCGAGAAGGCCGTCGACGCGGCGCTGCGGCACGCGGCGAGCGTCGTCCACCGCACGGAGCCGGACCCGAGCAACGTGGACGACCGGCTCGGCCGGCCCGCCGCCCTGCGCGTACGGATCCGGCGCACCACCCGCAACGTGCTGCTGTCCGGCGCCTCCTGGCGCTACGGCCTGCGGCTCGCGCTCTGCATCGGCCTCGCGCAGGCGCTGGTGTCGCTGATCGCCGTGCCCCGCTCGTACTGGGTCGCGCTCACCGTGACGTTCGTCCTGAAGCCGGACTTCGGCTCGGTGTTCTCGCGCGCCGTGCTGCGCGCCCTCGGCACCGCCGGCGGGCTCGTCATCGCCGCGCCGCTGCTCGCCTCGGTGCCGCGCGGATGGTGGGACGTGCCGGTGATGGCGGTGCTCGCCGCGCTGATCCCCGCCTTCTCCGCGAAGGGGTACGCCTTCCAGACCGCCGCCATCACCCCGGTCATCCTGCTCCTGTCCGACCTGCTCAACCACCAGGGCTTCGACCTGGTCCTGCCACGGCTCTACGACTCGCTCATCGGCTGCGGCATCGCGCTGGTCGCGGGCTATCTGCTGTGGCCGGAGTCCTGGCACACCCGGGTCGCGGACCGGCTCGCCGACGCGGTCACGGACACCGCCGCGTACGTCGCCCTGGCCTTCGCCGCGGCTCCTTCGGGACCGGGCCGGGACGACCCGACCGCCGCCCGGCACCGCGCCCGCCGCAAGCTGTACCGCGACATGTCCGCCGTACGCTCGGAGTTCCAGCGCGCCCTGACCGAGCCGCCGCCCGCCGGGGACCTCGCCGCCGCGTGGTGGCCGCTCGCCATCGCCGTCGAACGGATCGTGGACGCCACCACCGCCGCCCGGATCCGCGTCGACCACGGCGCGCCACCGCCCGAACCGGCCGAGGTGGCCGCCGTGGAGAAGCAGTTGGGGGAGCTCGCGGAGGGGCTTCGCTCCAGCGACGTGCTCGTGGAGGTACGGGCCGACCTCGGCGGCGACGAGGAGAGCGTGCTCGCCCCGCTCCGGCAGGAGGTCCGCGCGGCACGCGCCATCTCTTCCGCGCCGCCCGCGCCGTAAACCTGGCCAAAGGGGCGTACGGATGCGGTTACCGGCGGTTGCGGAATCGAACCCTCCCACCGCCGTTACCGGAACTCACGGGTACGACTACGATGCGCTCGAATTCACCGTGATCCGCGCACCTTTCGGCCACGAGCGAGCTCTGGTGGCACGATCACGCCGTCCCCGCCTGTACGTCCCCGCCTGTCCACCCCCCATTCCCCCCACTCGCGCACCCCCGCTCCCGCTCCCGTACTCCCCCTCCCCCCGCGTCCCCGAGGACACCGCCATGCGCACAGCTTCCGGCAGTACCGGCAGTTCCGGCAGTTCCGGCAGTTCCGGCAGAGGATCCGGCCGGTCCTCCGGCAGGGGCCTGCAGCCCAACGCCCTCGGCACGTTCGACACCATCGTGATGGCCGTGGCGGGCAGCGCCCCCGCGTACTCGCTCGCCGCGACGACCGCCGTGCTGTTCGGCGCGGTCGGGCTCGCCGGCCCGGCCTCGCTGCTCTACTGCGCGATACCGATGTTCGGCATCGTCCTCGCGTACGCCAGGCTCGGCCGGATCGACGTCAACGCGGGCGCCGGATACTCCTGGGTCGGCCGCACGCTCCACCCCTTCCTCGGCTTCCTCTCCGGCTGGGCGCTCGTCCTCGCCACGGTGGTCTTCATGGTGGCGGGTTCGCTGCCCGCCGGGTCCCTCACGCTGTCGCTGTTCGACGCCGGACTCGCCGACGACACCGTGCCCGCGTCGCTGGTCGGCGCCGGCTGGTTCCTGATGATGCTGCTCGTCGTCCTCGGCGGCGTCCGGCTCACCGTCCGCGCCCAACTCCTGCTCTCCGGCATGGAACTGCTGCTCCTGCTGGTCTTCCTGCTCGCCGCCCTCGCGCACCACGGGCACGCCACCGCCTTCGACTGGTCGTGGTTCGGCCTGGACCACTTCCGCGGGCCCTCCGGCTTCGCGGCGGGCGCGCTGATCGCCGCGTTCTACTACTGGGGCTGGGACGTCACCAGCAACCTCAGCGAGGAGACCCGCGACAGCCGGCGCACCGCCGGGCTCGCCGCGCTCGTCGGCGTCGGCGTGGTCTTCCTGCTCTTCGAGGCCTTCACCGTCGCCGTCAACGTGCTGCTGAGCGCGGACCGGATCGAGCACGGCGGCGCCAACGTCCTCGCCGTCCTCGGGCAGGAGATCTGGCCCGGTGTCGGCGGCAAGCTGCTGATCCTGGCGGTGCTCCTGTCGACCGTGGCCACCCTGGAGACCACCCTCATCCAGGTCACCCGCTCGCTGTTCGCGATGGGCCGCGACCGCACCCTGCCCGCCGCCCTCGGCACCGTCCACCGCCGCTGGAACACCCCGTGGGTGGCCATCGCCGCCGTCGGCGCCGCCGCGCTCGTGATGTTCGCCGCCGCGGCCGCCGCCGGCTCGGTC
The DNA here is from genome assembly GCF_040681095.1 of Streptomyces sp. NPDC051909. Classification (NCBI taxonomy): domain Bacteria; kingdom Bacillati; phylum Actinomycetota; class Actinomycetes; order Kitasatosporales; family Streptomycetaceae; genus Streptomyces; species Streptomyces sp. NPDC051909. The sequence goes on from NZ_JBFAYA010000013.1 coordinate 77,765, forward strand.
GGGCAGGTCCTCGGCGACGCGGTGAGCGCGATCGGCCTGCTGATCGCGTTCTACTACGCGCTTGCCGGCATCGCCGCCGTCGTCGCGTACAAGGGTCTGCTGCTGAGCTCCGTGAAGGAGTTCGTGCTCGGCGGGGCCTGGCCGCTGCTCGGCTCGGCGTTCATGCTGTGGGTCTTCGTCGAGTCGCTCGGCGAACTGTCCACCACCTCCCTGGTCATCGGCCTCGGCGGCCTCGCCCTCGGCCTCGTCCCGATGCTCGTGTACTGGAGGAAGGGCAGCGCCTACTACCGGCCGGCGCGCCTCGACGCGGCCCGTGTGCTGGCCGCCGCCGAGCCCTTCGCCGCACCGGACTCGCCGCGGGCGCGCCGGGAGGACAAGTCGCTGGCGACGGACTTCTGACGCGGTCGCCGACGCCGACGCCGACGCCGACGCCGTCCCCGGTTCCTGGTCCTACGGGCGATGGCACCGACAGCGCCCGAACACCCTCTTCGGATACGCCGAACCCGTGTCCGCAGTACCCGAGCCCGCAGTACTCGTAGCTGTAGCTGTAGTCGTCCTCGCGAGGGAGGTACCCGATGGCCGCACTGCGCCGCCGTTCGGCCCGACAGGGCCGGTTCGTGCCCGACTTCGACCCGGACTTCGGCGACCGGGCGCTCACCGAGGCCCGGCAGGACATGGTGATCGGACGCTGGCAGGGCGTACGGGACCTGCTGCGGGCCACCGGGGCGGACTGGCCGCGCCGTACGCACCGGCTGCGGCTGCTCTCGCACGCCGCGGCCGGCAGTTCGACCGTCGAGGCCTGGCGGGGCGCCGAGCCGGGCAACCCGGACGCGGCGGTGCTGCGGGCGGCCACGGAGGTGGTACGGGTCTTCGACGCGGCCATCGCCGCCGGGCGGGGCAGCGTCGTCGAACGGGGCCGGATCGACGCCTCCGTCGACGCGTGCCTGACGGCGGCGGACGCGGCACCGGACGACCCGATGCCGTGGGTGTCGCTGCTCTCGGTGGCGCGGCTGTACGAGGGCGGGGTGCCGCGACGCCAACTGCGCCACTGGTTCGACGAGTTGCGGCGCCGCGACCCGTACAACACCGAGGGCCACGCGCAGGTGATGCGCTACTGGTCGGCGCGCTGGCACGGGACGCACGGCGCGATGTACGACTTCGCGCGGGACGCGGCGGGCGTCGCGCCGCCCGGCTCGCCGCTGCCGATCCTGGTGCAGATCGCCCGGGTCGAGGAGTACCGGTACGTGGTGGACGGGGCGCTCGGCCGCGGGCCGGTGCGCGGCTTCGACCAGCACTGGAAGCACGAGCTCGCGGTGACCGAGCTGCGCCGCACGCACGCCCGCTGGCTCGGCGGCCGGGAGCCGGGCCGCCCGGTGGCTCCGGAGGAGGTCGCCGACCTCAACTACCTGGCGCACGCTGCGTGTTACGCGGGCCAGGTGGACATGGCGCGGGAGCTGCTCACGCTGCTCGGGGCGCGGGCGGCGTGGGTGCCGTGGGTGTACACGGGGGAGCCGGAGGAGCAGTTCGTCCGGTTCCGGGAGGGCGTCGGGATCGGCGGCGCGGGCGGCACAGGCGGCGCGGGTGGCCCGGGTGGCCCGAGTGGCCCGGGTGGCCCAGAGCAGGGGGCGGGCTGACGCCCGCCCCCCTCACTCAGCCCTCTTCGTCTCCTCAGACGCCGATGTCGCGGCCGTCGGTGCGCCACACGGCGACGACCGACGGGCGGACGATCTTGCCGGGGCCGTCGGGCCAGACGGAGGCCGGCTTCTCGACGGACGCGCCGTCGAGCTCGCCCGGGTGCTGCACGGAGACCAGGACCCGGCGGTCCTGGACCAGCGGGCCGCAGGTCTCGGCACCGGCCGGCACGGTCAGGAACTGCTTGAGCTCACCGCGCCGCTCACCCCGCGTGGCGACGCCGAACAGGCCGTCGTGGGAGCCGAGCTGGTTGCCGTCGGTGGAGATCCACAGGTTGCCGTGCGGGTCGAAGGCCACGTTGTCCGGGCAGGAGATCGGGCTGACCTTCTCCTTCGGGAAGCCGGAGAAGTAGGTGGCCGGGTCGTTCGGGTCGCCGGCGACCAGGAAGAGGCGCCAGGCGAAGCCGTCGGAGGCCGGGTCGTCCCAGTGCTCGGCGAGCTCCAGGATGTGCCCGTGCTTGTTGGCGTTGCGCGGGTTGGCCTCGTCGGCGGCGGCCTTGCCGGCCTTGCCGCGGTCCTTGTTGTTGGTCAGCGCGACGTAGACGCGGCCGGTGCGCGGCGACGGCTCGACGTCCTCGGGGCGGTCCATCTTGGTGGCGCCGACCTTGTCACCGGCGAGGCGGGTGAAGACGAACACCTCCTCGGCGGTCATGCCGGGCACGTGCGACTCGGCGCCGTCCGGGCCGGCCGTGGCCAGCGGGATCCACACGCCCGAGCCGTCGAACTCGCCGTCGGAGGGCAGCTTGCCGGTGCCGTCGATCTCGGCGGCCGGGGAGTCGCCGGTCAGCTTGGCGACGTAGAGGGTGCCCTCGTCGAGCAGGGTGAGGTTGTGCGCGTGGGCGGAGCGCGAGCCGCCCTTCTTCATCCGCTTCGAGGAGACGAACTTGTAGAAGTAGTCGAAGCGCTCGTCGTCGCCCATGTAGACGACGGGGCGCCCGTCGGCGGTCAGGCGCGGCTGCGCGGCCTCGTGCTTGAAGCGGCCGAGCGCGGTGCGCTTGCGCGGCGTGGACTCCGGGTCGTACGGGTCGAGCTCGACGACCCAGCCGAAGCGGTGCGCCTCGTTGGGCTCCTGCGCGAGGTCGAAGCGCTTGTCGAACTGCTCCCACTTGCGCTCGGAGGCGCCGGCGACCATGCCGTACCGCTTGTCGGTGGCGGAGGAGCCGTTGGCGAAGTACTGGTTGAAGTTCTCCTCGCCGTGCAGCGTGGTGCCCCACGGGGTGGTGCCGCCGGCGCAGTTGTTGAGCGTGCCGAGGACGGTGCGGCCGGCCGGGTCCGCGGAGGTCTTCACCAGGTCGCCGCCCGCCGCCGGGCCGGTCAGCTCGAACTCGCTGGTGGCGGTGAGGCGCCGGTTGAGGTGGTGGCGGGTGACCGGGGTCAGCCGGCCGGTGCGGTGCTCCTCCTGCACGACGACCACGGACAGGCCGTGCGCGGCCCAGGCGATCTCGACCTGCTCGCGGGTCGGGTTCGCGGGGTCGTAGCCGCGGAACATCAGGTTCTCGTCGGTGTACTCGTGGTTGGCCACGAGCACCTGGCGGTGGTTCTGGCCGCGCAGCGGGAGCAGGGAGAGGAAGTCGTTGTTGTAGCCGAACTGACCGGCCTGCGCCTTCGCCGTCTGCTTCTCGGAGTCGAAGGCCGGGGCGCCGCGGAGGATGGGCTCGCCCCAGCGGATGACCACGTTCTGGGCGTACCCGGCGGGGACGGTGACCTGGTCGGCGGTGTTGGGCGCGACGGGCGCGAAGCGCAGGCCCCGGGCGCCGTCGGCCTTGGCGCCGCCCTGGCCCTTCCCGGGCTCGTGCGCCTCGGCGGCGGGCGCGTTCCCGAGCGCGATCGCGGAGCCGGCGGCGGAGGCGACGGTCACGACGGCCGCGGCGCGCATGAGCGAACGGCGCGAAAGCGCACCGGCTATGACATCACCGACGTACTCGTTCTCGCTGGTGTTGGGGACCTCCTGGAAACAGGCGTCACCACAGCGGTAGCGGCAGGTCAGGGCGGAACGGCCGCCTCCGTGGGCGTGGTTGCTCAGCAGCGGCAGCAGTTTGCGCACGTCGTCCTCCATGATTGGGCGCGGTCGGCCGTGACGTTATGTGCGCACGTCTGCACGACGGCGGCGGGAGAGTGAACGCGCGATGAATCCACGGCGACTGAGGGCGCCCGGGTCGTAGGGGCCGGGGAGGGCGGCCGCTAACCTTACGTGTCCGCCCTGGCCAGGAATCGCCGTTGAGCCAGGGACATAGGACGCATACCGCACCCAACTCATGCGAAGGGGTTCGCCCATGGGTATTCGGAGCTTGCTGCGCAAGGTATTCGGCCGCGACCGCGCGAACAGCGCGGACGTCGAGGCCCCGGCATCCTCCGTCGTCCCCGCCCAGGCGACGTCCCCCGAGACGGAGCCGGCGCCGGAGGTCGTGACGGAGGTCGTGACGGCGCCCGAGGCTGTGACGAAGGCGGAGGCAGAGGCCGTGGCCGTGGCTCCGGTGGCCGAGGCGCCGGCGGAGCCGGAGACGAAGCCGGAGACGCCCGCGCAGCGGGCGGCGGCGGACCTGGTGGCGGCCTCGTTCGACAACCCGCAGATCCCGCAGGCGCGGCGAGCGGGGGACGAGGCGGAGGCCGAGCCGGAGGCGGCTGAGCCCGTGGCGGAGACGGTGGCCGAGGTCGAGGCCGTGGTGGAGCCGGAGACGGTGGCCGAGGCCGAGGCCGTGGTGGAGCCGGAGACGGTGGCCGAAACCGTGCCCGAGCCGGAGGCAGAGCCCGAGGCCGTCGCGGAGGAGGCGCCCGCCGAGCCGGTGGCCGCAGCCGCCGAGCCCGAGGCCCCGGCGGAGCCCGAGCCCGCGCCCGTACAGGAGGCGCCGGAGCCCGAGCCCGCCCCCGTACAGGAGGAGGAGCCGACCCCGGCCGAGGAGCCGGTTCCGGCCGTCGCGGGCAGGCCCGCACTCTCCCTCGCCAAGGTGAAGGCCGCCGCGCCGCACCTCGCCGACGCGTACAAGGCGGCCGGCACCGTCCTGAAGAAGCAGGAGCTGACCGGGGCGCGGGCGGCGGTGTACCTGGTGGTGGACCGGTCGGGTTCGATGCGCCCGTACTTCAAGGACGGCTCGGTCCAGCGCCTCGCCGAGCAGACGGTGGCGCTCGCCGCGCACCTCTCCGAGGACGCGGCCGTGACGACCGTCTTCTTCTCGACGGACATCGACGGCACGGCCGAGCTGACCCCCGCCGAGCTCTCCCCGACCCGCCTGGAGGAGATCAACGCGACGCTCGGCCGCCTCGGCCGGACGAACTACCACCGCGCGGTCGAGGAGGTCCTCGCCCTCCACGACAAGTCCGCGGACCCGGCCCGCCCCGCCCTGGTGATCTTCCAGACGGACGGCGCGCCGGAGTCGAAGACGGCCGCGACGCAGGCCCTGACGGAGGCGGCGGAGCGCCCGGACCGGGAGATCCACTGGCGCTTCACGGTGTGGGGCGAGGAGGACGGCAAGGCCTTCGACTACCTGCGCAAGCTGGCCACCCCCCGTACGGCCGTCCACTTCGCGGGTACGACGCCGGTCGAGACGGCGCACGCGGAGTTCTACCGGGGCGTGCTGGCGGACTGGTCGCTCTGACCGGACCCTGGTCGAGCGCTGATCATGGATGAACCCGGGGCCGGGGGGCGGTCGCCCTCCGGCCCCGGGTTTATCCGTGTGAGAGGGACTCCTCCCGGCCGTTAAAATTCGGACCATGGCGGCCACTGGATCCGAGAAGCAGGGCTCGAAGGCGTTCTACGTCACGACCCCCATCTACTACGTCAACGACGCTCCTCACCTGGGCCACGCCTATACGACCGTCGCAGGCGACGTGCTCACCCGCTGGCACCGCCAGCGCGGTGAGAAGGTGTGGTACCTCACCGGCACGGACGAGCACGGTCAGAAGATCATGCGCACCGCGGAGGCGAACGGCGTCAGCCCGCAGGAGTGGTGCGACAAGCTCGTCGAGGAGGCCTGGAAGCCCCTCTGGGAGCACCTGAACATCGCGAACGACGACTTCATCCGCACCACCCAGAAGCGTCACACCGACCGCGTCCAGGAGTTCGTGCAGGACCTGTACGACAAGGGCGAGATCTACAAGGGCGGCTACGAGGGCCCGTACTGCGTGGGCTGCGAGGAGTTCAAGCTCCCCGGCGACCTCATCGAGGCGGAGGACGGCACGAAGCTGTGCGCCGTCCACAAGAAGCCGGTGGAGATCCTCAAGGAGGAGAACTACTTCTTCAAGCTGAGCGAGTACGGCCCGAAGCTGCTCGAGTTCTACGAGGCGAACCCGGGCTTCGTGCAGCCGGAGTCCGCCCGCAACGAGGTGCTGAACTTCGTCAAGCAGGGCCTTGAGGACCTCTCCATCTCGCGCTCGACCTTCGACTGGGGCATCCCGGTGCCGTGGGACAGGGAGCACGTGATCTATGTCTGGATCGACGCGCTCCTGAACTACGCGACGGCGGTCGGCTACAACGAGAACCCGGAGAAGTTCGAGGCGACCTTCCCGGCGAACGTCCACCTCATCGGCAAGGACATCCTCCGCTTCCACGCGATCATCTGGCCGGCCATGCTGATGGCGCAGGGCCTGCCGGTCCCGGGCCGGGTCGCGGCGAACGGCTGGCTGATGGTCGGCGGCGAGAAGATGTCGAAGTCGAACCTGACCGGCATCAAGCCGCAGGACCTGACCTCGCACTTCGGCGTGGACGCGTACCGCTGGTACTTCCTGCGGGCGATCGCGTTCGGCCAGGACGGTTCGTTCTCGTGGGAGGACTTCTCCGCCCGCTACACGTCCGAGCTGGCGAACGACTACGGCAACCTCGCCTCGCGCGTGGCGGCGATGGTGGGCAAGTACTTCGACGGCGAGCTGCCGGCGGCGACGGCCGAGGGAGACGCGGAGAAGGCGCTGCACGACGGCCTGGCGAAGGCGGTCGAGACGGCGGACCTGAAGATCGGCGAGGAGCTGGACTTCCAGGCCGGCATCCTGGCGATCTTCGACTTCGTGAAGCAGGTCAACGGCTACATCACCGAGCAGGAGCCCTGGAAGGTCGCGAAGGACGAATCGGAGGAGGGCCGGGCCCGCCTGGCGACGATCCTCTACACGGCCGCCGAGTCCCTGCGCGCGGTCGCGGTCCTGCTGAACCCGATCATGCCGGAGACCTCCCAGGCCCTCTGGGAGTCCCTCGGCGCGGAGCCCTCCCTGGGCGCCCTGGCCACCCAGCCGGTCCAGTCCGCGGCCACCTGGGGCCAGCTCCCGGCCGGCGCGACGATCACGAAGGGCGCGGTCCTCTTCCCGCGCCTGGAGGACCCGAAGAAGGCCTGAGCCTTCCGTATACGGCCGAAGGCCGCCGCTCCCGGGACTCCGGGGCCGGCGGCCTTCGCCGTAACTGGCCGAACCGCGCTTCGTCGCGCGGCGCCGCCCTGCGGTCTCTCCCCATGTCGACACCACCGCCGCAGCCCCACCCCGGGTACGGCCACCCGCCGCAGGGCCCGTACCAGCAGCCGGGCCCGTATCAGGTTCCGCCTCCGGCCGGCTGGGGGCCGCCGCCCCCGCCCCCACCGGCGAAGAAGAACCGGACCGGCATGATTCTCGGCATCACCGCCGCGGGCATCGCCGGGATCCTGCTGCTCTCGTGGATCGGCAACGGCGGCCTGCGATCGGGCTCCGGATCGGGCTCGGACTCGGCGTATCCGGCCGCGACGCACCGGCTGGTGCTGCCGAAGACGCTGCTCGACGGCCGCTACGCGCTCGCCGAGGACGCCGGCCTCGGCCCGCTGGTCCGACGGCGGCGGCCGGTTCACCTACCCCGTGTGCGCGTGGGCGGACGACAACACCAGCGCGGCCGTCGCGGAGATGTCGGCCGGGACCGTGTCCGCCGCCCCGGAATCCCTCGACCTCACGAAGGCCGCCCGCACGACCCTCGCGATCCGCACCGAGACCCGCCGTCCCCTGAACCGACGAAACACGACACCGCCTCTCGGCCAACGCGGACGAATCCATGGGGCGGGGTGGACCTGCCCTGTCACACGTGAGGGTGACAGGGCCCCGCATCCACCCACCAGACCATCGGCATATGCCGGCGTCCTGGCATGGCGACAGCGACGAAACCGTCCTCGCGGACGGACGAACACGTACCGTGGAAGGCACCACCGATCCCGGAGGAGGCCGCCGTGGAGGCAGTCGAGCAGCGAACCCGCGCCATGACCCAGGAGCTCTTCGAGGAGCTCGCGCGCGTGGGCGACCGGCTGAGCGATGCCCTGCGCCTGGAATTCATCGACGGGAAGATCGGGGAGAAGGCTTTGCCGGACGGCGACCACGGGCAGATCATCGAATGGCTGACCCGCCTGTGCATCCAGACGAACACCGAGTGGTGGCTGTACCCGGACCAAGGGCTGCGCGTCGAGACATACCGCAAGGGCAACGCCCGCCCCGACGGTTGCCTCGCGCCCAGCGGCACCTTCGCCGGCCAGGGCGAGTGGGCCTCCCCCGACGGCGTCCTCATGGCGGTGGAGGTGACCTCCCGCGACTCGGACACCGACCGCCGCGACCGCGTCGAGAAGCCCCGCGCCTACGCGGAGAGCGGCATCCCGGTCTACCTCCTGATCGACCGCGCGGCCGGCGAGGTGCTCGTCCACTCCCAGCCGGGCGAGGGACGCTACGACATGGTCGTCACGGTCACGCTCGGCAAGACCGTGACGCTGCCGGAGCCGGTGGGCATGGAGCTGGACACCGAACCGCTGAAGGCCTGGGTCGACTGAACCGACCGGCCCATTCCAGCCGCCATCGACCGTATGTCGGCCGTATGTTCGTTGCGCATGGAAATATTCGCATGCCACCATGCGTGAGTGAGTGACAACGGGGACGACATACCAAAGCCTCAACGGGTCTCGAAACTGGTCGAGTTGGCGACCGCCTCGACTCCTTCGCCGCGTCCGCTCCCACGATCTGAACCGGAATCGAGGGTAGTTCCGAAGCCGGACCCTGCGGACGAAACCCTGGCGGCACGGCGGGAGTTCGCTCGTTTGCTCGGCGAATTCCGGCGTACCGCCGTGCTGGTGCCGTTCGACGGGTTCGAGAGTCCGTGGACGGCGGATTTCGGCGGGGTGCGGTGGATCTGTGCGTTCTCCGACGAGGAGGCGCTGGCCCGGTTCGCGGTGGCGCGAGGGGATGCGGGGCGGGAGTGGACGTACCGGACGGTTCTGGGTGCACGGCTGCTTGACGTGATGGTGCCGTTGCTGCCCGGTCCCGGGGGTGTGGCGCTGGATGCGGGCAGTGCTGACGGGGTGGTGTTCCCGCCGGTGGCGGGGGTCGTCCCGGACGAAGTGGCAGTGGAACTCGGGGGAACGGGGACGAAGTGAGTGGGAACGAGCCTGAGCTGGTGGCTCCGGCGGCGGCGCTGGCGGAGATCGCGAAGGGCATCGATCTGGCACATTCCGAGCTGAAGGATCTCGGGATGATCGGTCAGGCATCGGTGGGCCGGGGGTTCTCCGGGCTGGCGCTGTCAGGGCTGGAGCTGGGTCACGGTGGGCTGACGTCGGAGTTCGAGACGTTCTGTAACCGGTGGGAGTGGGGTGTGCGGGCGCTGACCCTGCGGGGGAACGGGTTCGCGCAGGGGGTCGGCCTGTCGGCGGGCTCGTTCGCGGAGCAGGAGCAGTACGTCAAGGACACGTTCAAGATCGGCTTGAACTCCCTGAACGGAAACCCGCATCTGTCGGAGGACGAGGTCAAGCAGATGCGCTGGGAGACCATTCGCGACCAGCAGACGTGGGACGACGCGGACTGGAGTGAGGAGTCGTTCGCGGAGGCCGACAAGGAGATCAAGCAGACCTGGAAGAACACCGGTTACGACGTCCTGGACGCGCAGATGGACTCGATGGAGCGGTCAGGATTGATCGACCCAGAGGACCGCAAGGTTCTGGACGAGCAGTTCAAGGACGTCTACGACCCTGACCAGGCGACGATCGACCAGGCCGAGCAGCCGCGATAGGGGAGAGCCGCTGATGGTCAACTGGCGGGACTGGGGCGACCGGATCGTCGACGGGGTCGACCGGCGCATCGACAGAGGCAAGGAACTGGTCGGCGAGACCGTCGACTACGTGACGGACAAGACCGGCCAGGCCCTGGACAAGGCGGGTGCCCATGACTGGGCGGACGCGGTCGAGGACTGGGGTGACGAGACCGCTTCCTCGCTTGGCGCCGAGGTCGGGGAGCAGCAGCTCGGGCAGACCGAGCAGGCGGACGAGCTGATCCACGGCAAGCCGGACATGATCGCCGCCACCGTGAAGAACCTGCGGGACTTCCAAAAGGCGTTCGACCTGGTCGGCGGCGGTATGCGGAAGCTGGACTCCAGCCATTGGAAGGGGGCGGCGGCCAACACCTTCCGGGAGAAGTTCCAGACCCTGCCTACGGACTGGCTGCACGCGGCGGACGCGATGGAGAACGCGGCCAAGGCGCTGGAGGCGTACTCCCACGCGGTCGTCAGCGCTCAGGGCAAGGCCCGTGAGGCGATCGCGCTCTACAAGGAGGGCGAGAAGGACACCAAGGCGGCGGACGACGCGCACAAGGAGAAGGTCGCCGCCTACGAGGCGGCCCGCACCGGAGACCACCCGCTGCCGGACCCCGGGGACTTCTCCGACCCCGGCGAGACCAAGCGGCAGCGCGCACGGGAGATCCTGCAGAACGCCCGGAACGCCCGCAACGAGGCGGGCGAGAGAACGAAGACAGCGGTCCGAGCCGCGCTCGCGCACGCGCCCAAGGAACCGACAGGCCTGGAGAAGGCCAAGCTGGAGCTGGTGGACTACAGCGCAGGCGAGGGGTTCGAGCTGGCCCACTTCGGCGGCGGCCTCGTCAAGGGCACGGCCGGGCTGGTCAACTTCGTCCGCTCGCTCAACCCGAACGACCCGTACAACCTGACCCACCCGGCCGAGTACCAGAAGGGCGTCAACATGACGCTCGCCGGCCTGGTAGCCACGGCGGCCAACCCGGACAGGGCGCTGAAGAACGCCTGGGAAGCGTTGAAGGACGACCCGGATGAGTTCTTCGGCCGGCTCGTACCGGAAGCGCTCGGCACGAAGGGCGCGGGCGGGCTGAAGACCCTCAACCGCCTCAAGCACCTCGACGACGTCCCCACGAAGCCGGGTGGCGCCCAGGGCCCGGCCCGTGGCGCCCAGGCAGAGGACCCGCACGGCGCCGGCCGGACGCCGGAGGAGAAGTGCGGGTGCGGCGACCCCGTGGACATGGCCACGGGCCGGGTCACCCTGCCGCAGACGGACCTCGCCCTGGCAGGCGCCCTGCCGGTGGTTCTCACCCGGCACTACGAGTCCTCGTACCGCGCAGGCCGCTGGTTCGGCCCGTCGTGGGCGAGCACGATCGACCAGCGCCTGGAGATCGACGCGGAGGGGGTGCTGCTGCTCTGCGAGGACGGCAGCATCCTCGCCTACCCGCATCCGGCACCCGGTGTTCCGGTGCTGCCGACCCACGGCACCCGCCGCTGGTCACTGGACCGGGACGCCTCGGACGAGTCGTACACGGTGACGGACCCGGAGACGGGCGTCATGCGCCGCTTCGGCACGGTCGGCGAAGGGCACGAGGCCGTCCTCGTCCAGATCGACGACCGCAACGGCAACTGGATCGCCTTCGGCTACGACGCCGAGGGCTCGCCCACGGAAGTCGCCCACCACGGCGGGTACCGGCTCCGGCTGACCACGGACGGATCCCGGGTCACCGCCCTGCGCCTGGGCGACCAGGTGATCCGGCGTTACGGCTACACCGACGGTCATCTGACCTCCGTCGCCGACTCCGCGGGCCGCCCGCTGTGCTTCGGCTACGACGAGCGGGGCCGGATGACGTCCTGGACCGACAGCAACGGCCACCGTTACGAGTACGTCTACGACGACCGCGACCGCTGTGTGTCCCAGTCCGGACGTGACGGCGTCATGGCCGGACGCTTCACCTGGGGCGACGGCGAGTCGACCTACACGGACGCCCTCGGCCGCACGACCCGCTTCGAGGTGAACGACCAAGCCAGGATCACCGCCCAGACAGAGCCCGACGGTGGGGTCACCCGGTCCACGTACGACGCTCGGGGCCGTCTGCTGTCCCGTACGGACCCCCTGGGCCACACGACCCTCTTCGCCTACGACGGGGAGGGTCGGCTCACGACCGTCACCCGCCCGGACGGGCGGACGACGACGGCCGAGTACGACGCCCGTGGGCTGCCGGTCAAGGTGCGGCGCCCGGACGGCACGACGGTCCGGCAGACGTACGACGAGCGCGGCAATCGCACGTCGGTCACGGGCGCCTCCGGCGCGCGCACGGAGTTCGGGTACGACGACCGGGGACGGCTCACGACCGTCACGGACTCGCTCGGTGCAGTCGCCCGGGTCCGCACCGACGATGTGGGGCTTCCGGTCGCGGTCACCGACCCGCTCGGTGCGACGACCTCGTACGGCTACGACGTCTTCGGCCGTACGGTCCGGGTCACCGACCCGCTGGGCGCGGAGACCCGGCTGGAATGGACACCCGAGGGCCGGCTCAGCAGCCGGGTGAACCCGGACGGTGCCGTCGAGTCCTGGACCTACGACGGCGAGGGCAACTGCCTGACGCACACGGACGCCATCGGCGGCACGACAGTCTTCACCTACGGAGACTTCGACGTCCTCGCGACCCGCACCACCCCGGACGGGACGCGCTACTCCTTCGCCCACGACGCGGCGCTCCAGCTGACGGGAGTCACCAACCCGCAGGGCCTCACCTGGTCATACGCCTACGACGCGGCGGGCCGAACGACGTCCGAGACGGACTTCGACGGCCGGACCCTGACGTACGCGTACGACGCGGCGGGACGCTTGGAGTCCCGGACCAACGGCGCCGGTGAAACGATCCGCTTCGAGCGGAACCCTCTCGGCCAGGTGCTCCGCAAGGACGCGGGCGGCGCGGTCACGACGTACGAGTACGACGTGTTCGACGAGCTGGCGATGGCGGTGAGCCCGGACGCGACGCTGACGCGGCTGCGGGACCGGTACGGCCACCTGATATCGGAGACGGTCAACGGTCGCACGCTGAAGTTCGCTTACGACGAGGTCGGCCGCCGAACAGGTCGCACCACCCCGGGCGGGGCGGAGAGCTCGTGGGCGTACGACGCGGCGGGCCGCCGCACGGAACTGACCACGTCGGGCCGCACGATGTCCTTCGCTCACGATGCGGTGGGCCGCGAACTGACCCGCACAATAGGCGACTTCGCGACCCTGACCTCAGCCTTCGACGAGTCGGGCCGACTGACCGCGCACGAGGTGACAAGCCGGGGCCGTCGTCTCCAGCGCCGGGCGTACCACTACCGGCCGGACGGAAACCTGGTCGGCATCGACGACCACCTCGCCGGCCCGCGCCGCTTCGACCTGGACGCGGCGGGCCGGGTGACGGCGGTACGCGCAGACCAGTGGACGGAGCGGTACGCGTACGACGAGGCCGGCAACCAGACGGAGGCCGTGTGGCCCCGCGATACGGAGGCGACGGGCCCGCGCACCTACACCGGTGCCCGCATCACCCGCGCGGGCGGCGTCCGCTACGAGCACGACGCGCAGGGCCGGACGATCCTGCGCCAGAAGACCCGCCTGTCGCGGAAGCCGGACACCTGGCGCTACATGTGGGACGCGGAAGACCGCCTGACCTCCGTCATCACCCCCGACGGCACGGAATGGCGCTATGTCTACGACCCCCTGGGCCGCCGCATCGCCAAGCACTCCCCCACGGAGACCGTCCACTTCACCTGGGACGGCACGACGCTGTGCGAGCAGTCCACCGAAACCGTCACCCTGACCTGGGACCATGCCGGCCTGCGCCCCCTCGCCCAGACGGAACGTCGCCAGGACACCGACGAGACCCGCTTCTTCGCCATCGTCACCGACCTGATCGGCACCCCGACCGAACTCGTCGACGAGTCGGGAACCCTGGCCTGGCGCTCCCGCACCACCCTCTGGGGCACCACCTCCTGGACGAAGTCGGCGACGGCCTACACCCCCCTCCGCTTCCCGGGCCAGTACTTCGACCCGGAATCAGGCCTCCACTACAACCACTTCCGCTACTACGACCCCGAACCCGCCCGCTACCTCACGCCGGACCCCCTGGGCCTCGCCCCGGCCCCGAACCCGGCGACCTACGTCCACAACCCGCACACGTGGAGCGACCCGCTGGGGCTCGGCCCGTGTCCGACGGATGCCAAGGGGGCCTGGGAGAACAAGGCAGACTTCTCCAGCCAGAAGGTCATGAGCAAGAAGTTCCATGCCCACGCCGGAGACTTCCTGGACGCGCCAGGAAACCTCAACAAGGTCAATCTGCAGAGATTCGAAGAAGCGATGCGTGAGCACATGACAGCAGATGGAACGAAAATATACCGCTACAATTACCGAAATCAGGGACAAGCGGTCGGATTCATCGATCCTGCGACCCAGAAAATGGTCATGCTGCACACTGACGGGACATTCTGGTCAGCATGGAAACTCGGAGACAAGCAGTTTCAGGGCATCGTCGACAAGGGATTCCTGTGGTGACACATTCGGCATACGGGCAATCCCCAGACTTCACCATCATGCTTGGCGAGGATGGGGCCTTCAACCCCGTTTGGCTACGCGGCAAGAACATCGTCCCTGTCCCTGTGGGGCGGCAGCTGGACGCGGCCCTGGCTCGTCGCATCGTGGCCGGCTGCCGTGCCGTCGGGGCACCACATGCGCTGTGGACTGACCTTTCGAACGGCGCCGACGGAGCGGACTCCGTGGTTGCCGCACTTCCCCTGGACTCCAGCCGTGGACAGATGCGCCCACCGGGCCTCGTCTACACCCCCGACCTGCAAGGTGCCGTCCTGCTTCCCGAGGAGGGCTACGCACTCGTCGGTGGAACAGCCCACTTCATGGCGGCCGCTGTCGGCGAAGGCATCGACGAAGCGCGCACCCGCTTCGCCCGCTATGCCCACAATCTCGCGCATCGCCACCCCGACCTGACCGCGGTAGCGGACGCCTACCCCTCCGCGCACCGGGCATGGTCCCGACCGACCGACGTCGAACCTGGTAGCGCGGCGGCGCGACAGCTGACGCTGCTGCACGAGTTCATCATCGGCGCTTGTAGCGCGCAGGAGTTCGCACGCGGATGGTGGGAAGCCCGTCGAGAATCCCAGGCAATCGGGGAACGCATTCGGGGCCCACTCGCTGATCTGTTCAACCGGGTCTTCATGAGCTTGGAAGACTTTGCGATCGAGCCCGATCTGAGGGAACCCGGCGACCTCTCTGATGCGGAACTCCAAGCAGTGGTACGTGAGATCATGAAGGGGGATTGACATGGGTTGGCAAAGAGCGCGGGAAGAAGCTGGCACATCGCCACCACCAGTCTGGCGGTCTCACACGACTCCGCACCCAAGAACGCACCTTCAGTCCCCGAGGCGCTGCGGAGTGTTGCTCATTGAGAGGTTCAACCCTCGGCCACCGTCCCAACGGCAAAGTGGTGTCATGCGGCTCCCACACGTCGGCGAACCAGCCGAGGCTGCAGCCGAAGAAGACCGGGTCGGGGACGGGCGCGGACAGCATGCCGGCGGTGTAGGCGGCCACGCACATGGAGCGGGTCTGCGGATTCCAGTAGGGGTGGAAGCGGATCTTGTCTGGTTGCGTGTCGGCCTGGACACGCGACTGAGCCATGAAGAGGTCCGCCTGCGCGACCAGGTCGTAGTACGCGGGCCAGTCACCACGCTGCCGCGCCTCGTACAGCCCGCGCTCGACAGCGCTGGGCGCCTGCCAGCCGTAGCTCACTGAAGCGTCCATGCGCACGATCGTACGAATGCCGGGCTGCGTCGTGATTCAGCGGCCCGAGCCCGAGGCGTACGAGACGAAGTTCGTCCAGGCGAACGGGGCGAGGGCGAGTTGGGGGCCGTCGAAGCACTTGGAGTCGCGGACGTGGACCGTGCCGGGGGTGGTGGCGACCTCGACGCAGGACTCACCGTCGGTGCCACTGCTGTAGCTGCTCTTGAACCACGCCAGTTCGGAGGCGTCCCCGGCGGAGGCCTTGCGGATCATGTTTCTCCCAGCAGTTGCTCGATAAGGGCCAACGACTCCCGTGGAGGGAGAGCCTGCGCCCGGATGGTGCCATACCGCAGCTCAAGGATGCGGAGCTGCCTCAGATCGGAGACTGGGCGGCCGCTGAACGCGCCGTCGGAGCGCCCCACCGCCGTGCCGTCCGGGAACTTCAGCAACTCGATCCTGCCGTCCAGCCCCGGGTGGGCATCGGTGTTCGTCGGCATGACCTGGAGTGTGACGTTGCGCAATTGCCCCACCTCCAGCAGATGTTCGAGCTGCCGTCGCCACACCATTGTGCCCCCAACCTGTCGGCGCAGCGATGCCTCTTCCAGCACGAAGTGGATCGACGGGGCCGGATCCCGTTCGAAGACCGACTGGCGGGCGAGGCGAGCGGCAACCATACGCTCCACATCGTCCGGCGCGTACGGAGGCTGCGCGGCCCCGATCAAGGCGCGGGCATGTTCCGGCGTCTGCAACAGCCCATTGACGCTGTTGCACTCGTACACCCCGATCTCGACCGCCCTGGCCTCCAGCTTCCCCAGCTCCCGGACCTTCTTCGGGTACCGGACCTTCGCCACGTCCTCCTTCATGGCCGAGACCTGACCGCCCGCCCCCAGCACCATGTCCGCCTTGTCCAGGTACTCGGGCCTCGGGATCCGTTTCCCGCCCTCGATCTTGTAGACCATGTCCTCGCCGTAGCCGACCGCCACCCCGAAGTCGGCGGCCCGCATCCCCACCGCCTCCCGCCGCAGCCTCAACTGCCGTCCCACGGTGGCGACGACGGCCACTCCCCAGTCGTCGTCCGGGTCCACCTCCCAACCCGGCTCGTCCGCCTCACTCTTGAGCCGCCCCGCGCTCTCGTCCACCGACATGCCGCGCCCTTCCCCTCGGTCCTGCGTGCCGCAAACGGCACTACCCGCCGCAGGGCTTCCGACAGCCCGGACAGCAGTGGACAAGCCCCGGACAGTGACCCTACGTAGTGGTGGAGTCACTGTTCACGCTAGCCGGGGGCGGCGACGCTCGGTGACGTGAATCAGAAGAACTCCATCGACTTCCGTGTCCAGTTGTCGCCAACTCCGCGCGGAGCCCGGCTCGCCCGGCTGCTCGCCGTCGAGTGGCTGCGGACCCGTGAGGTGCCGTACGGCATCGGCGAGGCGGCCACGCAGATCGTCGCCGAGCTCGCCACCAACGCCGTCACCCACGGGCGGGTGACCGGCCGGGACTTCCTGGCCGCGCTGGCGGTGGACGGGGGCACGCTCCGTATCGAGGTCACGGACACCCGGGGCGACCGCCTCCCCGACGCGGGCCGGGGGCGGGGACCGGGGCTCGGGCTGCTGCTCGTCGAGGCGCTGGCCGACCGGTGGGGCGTCGAGCTCGGGCCCGTGCCCCGGAAGACGGTGTGGGCGGAGCTGGATCTCGTCGGTTCACCGGAGTCCGGGGAACCGATCTCCGGTGGCTCGGGTGGCCCCAAGTGCCAAGTACGAGAGAGGAAATGACCCCACCAAGCCCACCCTTTCCCTCCCGGAGCGGTTCCGTCACCCTTGCAGGTGAAATATGCCAACCGGGCTGGCGCCGGGACTGGTTGCTTGATCTACGCTCAGCGCGACCGACAACAACCGCAGACATGCGTCGGCCCCCGCCGGGACTGCAATCCCAGTGCGAGGGCCTGACCATCCAGGAAGTAGGAGCTTCCCGATGGGTACCCAGAACACTAGCGTGCGCCCGTACGCCCCGTCCCGTAACGGCGGGAAGAACCACCCTCACCGGCGTACGCGTGGCGGGGTCATTCACGAGCACACGCGCCACACCGAGCGCTTCACCGTCATCGGCAACCACCTTGTCCAGCACCCCGAGTTGTCGGGGCTGGCCATCGGAATCGGCGCGCACATCCAGTCGCTGCCCACCGGTTCGCCCGTCGATATCAAGACCATCGCCGCGAAGATGCGCGAGGGCACCACTCGGACCGCCGCCGCCATGCGCGAGTTGGAGAAGCACGGCTATCTGCGGCGGACGCGCGAACGCCTGCCGAACGGGCGGATCGTGACGCGGACGGTGTTCTGCAACCAGCCGGGCCGCAGTGGGGCCGAAC
Organism: Streptomyces sp. NPDC051909; assembly: GCF_040681095.1. Taxonomy (NCBI): domain Bacteria; kingdom Bacillati; phylum Actinomycetota; class Actinomycetes; order Kitasatosporales; family Streptomycetaceae; genus Streptomyces; species Streptomyces sp. NPDC051909. The sequence goes on from NZ_JBFAYA010000013.1 coordinate 95,596, forward strand.
CCCCTACCGCGCAGCCGAAGCCGAAGCCCGCCCGGCCCGAGCCGCGTCGACGCGCCCTGCCCGCCGTGCCGCAGCCGGCGTGGCCCGCGCCCGACCTGGTGGAGACCGCGCACGCCGTACTCGCCTGCCTCCGCCTCGAAGACCGCCGACTCCTGCTCTCCGCCGCCGAGACCGAACACCTCGTGCCGGGCGTCGTGGCCTGGCTGGAACGGGACGTGTCCTCCGAGGCCGTCCACCACGCCCTGACCTCCGATCTCCCCCGCGAGCCGCTGTACCGCCCCGCCGCCCTCCTGGCCCACCGCCTCGCCGACCGGCTCCCGGCCCCGCCCCCGTTCCGGGCGCCCCGACAGCACCCGCTCCAGAACTGCGACGCCTGCGACCACGCCTTCCGGGGCCCCGCGCCGGGCCGCTGCGGAGCCTGCCGCCGCACCGGGCCGGGTACCGATCACCCACCCGAGTGAATATGCCAAACGCATGGGCCACGCGGTGGGTTGTCCTCCCTACGCTCGTCGCGACCGAAGACCATCGGAAGCCGGAAGAAGGACCTTCCCGTGCACGACGACGACCTCGACGTCGACTCCGTCCTCACCCACCAGAACGACGACCTGACCGGCGGCTTCATCCTGCTCGACAACGAGCTCATCCACGACCGGACGCTGTCCTCGCTCGCTCTCGGCCTTGCGGCGCACATCCTGTCGCTGCCCGCCGGCACGCCTTGTGACGCCGAGAGTCTTGCCGAGCGATTCCCCGAGGACGGTGGCGTCGCCACGATCGCCGCCGCCCTGGACGAGCTGAAGGCGCGTGGCGTCCTGCCGCTCTGAGCACCCGGCCCCGGCCACCGTCCCGTCACGACCCGCACCACAAGGAACCCCATGGTCAGTTCGCCCCATGAGGCGATGCACCGCATCTTCCAGGAACACCCGGGGCTCTTCTCCCGGGTCTCGGAGGTGCTCGGCGTCGACTTCGCCCCGCCTGTCTCGGTCACCGTCCTGCCCAACGACCTCACCGAGACCCGACCCCTCGAACGCCGCGTCGACACTCTGCTGCGACTTGAGACGGAGGACGGCGGGTGCTTCCTCCTCGCTGTCGAGGCCCAGGGCAAGAAGGACCCGGACAAGCCCGCCAGTTGGGCGTACTACGCCTCGTACCTGCTCACGAAGTACCGGTTACAGCCGATGCTGCTGGTCGTCTGCCAGGACCGCGCGACCGCCCAATGGGCTGCCCGCCCGGTCCGCTTCGGCCCGCCCCAGTGGCCGCTGCTCACCCTGTGCCCGCTGGTCGCGGGGCCGCACAACATGCCGGTGGTCACCGATCCCGCCGAAGTCCGGAAGGACCTCGCGCTCGCCGCCCTGTCCGCGATCACCCACGCCACGAGTCCGGACATCGGGGCCATACTCAAAGCAATGACACATGTGCTGCCGGACACGCCGGCAGAAGTCGCCAACCCGATCATCGAACTCATCTCGCAGGGCCTGGGCAAGCACCCGGTCGCAGCACTCTGGAGGAAACTGGTGGCCGTGGACCTGTCTTTCTACAAGTCGTACCTCGCCGAAGAGATCCGAGACGAAGTCGGCGCCGAAGTCCGGGCAGAGGGCCGCGCCGAAAGCCGCGCCCAGGACATCCTCACCGTCCTCTCGGAACGGGGCATCGACGTCCCCGAGGAGGCCCGTGCGCGGATCACCGGCTGCGGCGACCCCGAGACCCTGAGCCGCTGGCTCCGGCGCGCCGTCACCGCCCCCTCCGCCGAGGAGATCTTCGCGGACGGCGACGAGGACGCGTAGTACCAGCGCGTACGAAAAGGGCCCGCACCGTCCACGACGGTGCGGGCTCCCTTCACAGCCGAAGGCTCAAGCGCGTCAGCCGCGCGCCGCGTCCGGGTGGACCGACTCCGTGATCGGGCGGCCGCCGTCGACGACCTTCGGCTCGGCCGGCTTGCGGAGCTGGATGTTCAGTTCGCGCAGGCGGGACTCGTCGAGCTCCGTCGGGGCGCCCATCATCAGGTCCTGGGCGTTGCCGTTGAGCGGGAAGGCGATGGTCTCGCGGATGTTCGGCTCGTCCGCGAGGAGCATCACGATGCGGTCGACGCCCGGGGCGATGCCGCCGTGCGGCGGGGCGCCGAACTGGAAGGCGCGGAGCATGCCCGCGAACTCCGTCTCGACGACCTCGCGCGGGTAGCCGGCGATCTCGAAGGCCTTGAACATGATGGCGGGCTCGTGGTTCCGGATCGCGCCGGAGGACAGCTCGATGCCGTTGCAGACGATGTCGTACTGCCAGCCGAGGACGTCCAGCGGGTCCTGGGTCTCCAGGGCCTCCAGGCCGCCCTGCGGCATCGAGAAGGGGTTGTGCGAGAAGTCGATCTTGCCGGTCTCCTCGTCCTTCTCGTACATCGGGAAGTCGACGATCCAGGCGAAGCGGAAGACGTCCTCCTCGAACTGGCCGGCGCGCTTCGCGGCCTCGACCCGGACCGGGCCCATGATCTTGGAGACCTCGTCGAACTCGCCCGCGCCGAAGAACACGGCGTGGCCGGCGGCCAGGCCCAGGCGCTCGGTGAGGACCTTGACGTTCTCCTCGGTGAGGAACTTGGCGATGGGGCCGGTGAGGGCGCCCTCCTCGCCGACGCGCACCCAGGCCAGGCCCTTGGCGCCGAGCGAGACGGCGTAGTCGCCGAGGCCGTCGAAGAACTTGCGCGGCTGGTCGCCGGTGTCCGGGACGGCGAGCGCGCGGACGTGCCTGCCGGCGAAGGCCTTGAACTCCGAGTTCTCGAAGACGTCGGTGATGTCGACGAGCTCCAGCGAGGTCCGCAGGTCCGGCTTGTCGTTGCCGTACTTCAGCATCGACTCGCGGAACGGGATCCGCGGGAACGGGGAGGTGACGTGGCGGCCGTTGCCGAACTCCTCGAAGAGCTCGGTCATCAGCTTCTCGATCGGCTGGAAGACGTCCTCCTGCTCGACGAAGCTCATCTCGACGTCGAGCTGGTAGAACTCGCCCGGCGAACGGTCGGCGCGGGCGTCCTCGTCGCGGAAGCAGGGCGCGATCTGGAAGTAGCGGTCGAAGCCGGAGATCATCAGCAGCTGCTTGAACTGCTGCGGCGCCTGCGGCAGCGCGTAGAACTTGCCGGGGTTCAGGCGGGACGGGACGACGAAGTCACGGGCGCCCTCGGGGGAGGTCGCGGTGAGGATCGGGGTCGCCATCTCGTTGAAGCCGAGCGCCACCATCTTGGAGCGGATCGCGGCGATGACGGCCGAGCGCAGCATGATGTTCTTGTGCATGCGCTCGCGGCGCAGGTCGAGGAAGCGGTACTCCAGGCGCCGCTCCTCGTTCACACCGTCGTCGGTGTTGATGGTGAAGGGGACCTGCTGGGCGGCGCCGAGCACCTCGACCTCGGCGGCCTCGATCTCGATCTCACCGGTCGCGAGCTCCGGGTTGACGTTCTCGGCGCCACGGGAGACGACCTTGCCGTCGACGCGGACGACGGTCTCCTTGGTCAGCTTGTCGAGGGCCTCGGCCGCGGCGGTGCCGGGACGGGCGACCAGCTGCGTGATGCCGTAGTGGTCGCGCAGATCGATGAAGAGGATGCCGCCCAGGTCGCGCCGATTGTGCAGCCAGCCGCTCAGCCGGACGTCGGTGCCGACGTCAGAGGCGCGGAGCTCGCCGCAGGTGTGGGACCTGTACCGATGCATCGTCGTTCATCCAGTTCTTCGGGATCCGTGGGTCCGCTTGATATGTCAAGCCCACCCAGGGTACCGGGACACCCGAGATCGCGATTCGAATACGGTCGGTGGTGGCCTGTGGCGACCTGTGGCGACCTGCTGTCCGATATTCATAAAGTGGGTCAATGCGCACCGAGGACGTGCTGGCCGCCATCGCGACCGGCCTGTGGAGCTGGGACAACGCCTCCGGGTTCGTCACACTCGACGCCGAGGCGGCCCGGCTGCTCGGGCTGCCCTCCGCACCCGCCCGGCTCACCGAGGCCCAGGTGCGCGCCCGCTTCCACCCGGTCGACTGGAACGAGATCGACGGGGTGGTGAACCTCGCCGTCGCCGAGGGCACCCTCGCCGAGTCCCGGCTGCGGATCATGGACGAGCACGGCCGGGTGATCCGTACGGTACGGAGCAGGTCGAAGCCGCTGGTCGAGGGCAACGACTACCGGCTGGTCGGCACGCTCCAGGAGGTCGCCGACCCGCAGCCGGGCGCCTCCGGCCCGCATACCCCCATCACCGGCGACTGGCGCCGCTCCCGCGAGGCCTTCCTGCTCGACGCGGGCCGGGCGCTCGCGGAGGCCCGGTCCACGGCCGAGGTGCTGCGGGTGGCGGCCTCGCTCTCCATGCCCGGCTTCTCGCCGGACGGGCTCGCCGTCTTCGGGATGGCGGGCGAGTGGCTCACGGTCATCGGCCACCACGGGCACGGCGACGGCGACGAGGGCCCCTTCACCTCGATGACCCTCGACACCGACTACCCGGCGGCCGAGGTGGTACGGACGGGGCGGGCGATCTATCTGCCGACCCCGGCGGAGTACGCCCGCCGCTACCCCATGACCTGGCCGCTCGCCCAGCGCTTCGGGCGGCGCTCCTGGGCCTTCGTGCCGCTGATCGTCGCCGGGCGCACCATGGGCGCGTGGATGGCGGCGTTCAAGCACCCGGTGGCCTTCACCCCCGACGAGCGCTCCGTCCTCACCACCGTCGCCCGGATGCTCGCGCAGGCGCTGGCCAGGGCCGGGGTCGCCGAGTCCGAGCGCGAGCTGTCCCTCGGCCTCCAGCGGGCGATGATGCCGGTCCTCGGACCCGGCATTCCCGGCGTCCAGGTGGCCGCGCGGTACGTGCCCACCGGAGGCGGGCTCCAGGTCGGCGGCGACTGGTACGACGTGATCCGGCTGCCCGGCGGCTCCGGCGCCGGGCGGATCGCGCTGGTCATCGGCGATGTGCAGGGCCACGACGTGCGGGCCGCGGGCCTCATGGGCCAGCTGCGGATCGCCCTGCGCGCCTACGCCTCCGAGGGGCACCGCCCCGACGCCGTGCTCTCGCGCGCCTCGCGCTTCCTCTCCGGGATCAACGACGGCACCGACGGGGCCGACGGAGCCGCGGAGGACGAGCGGCCGAGCGGCGGGGCCCGCTTCGCGACCCGGCCGAGCGGCGGGGCCCGCTTCGCGACCTGCCTCTACCTGGAGGTGGACCTGGAGACGGGCACGGTCGACATCGCGCGGGCCGGGCACCCCGACCCGGCGGTGCGGATGACCGACGGAACGGTTCTTCTGCGCCCCACCGCCGGCGGTCTGCCGCTCGGCATCGACCCGGACTCCGACTACCCCACCACCCGGCTCACGCTGGAGCCCGGCGAGACCCTGATGATCTGCACCGACGGGCTCCTGGAGACCGGCGGCCACGACCTCGACACCGGCTGGGACCGCATCCGCCGGCTCCTGGAGGCCGACGGCGGCGAGGACCTGGAAGCCCTCGCCGACCGGCTCGTCGAGGCCGTCCACGGGCCCGGCTCGCACCACACCACCGGCCCGCTCGCCGACCGCCGCGAGGACGACATCGCCGTGCTGCTCCTCTCCCGCCAGGCCGGCGGCCGGGGCGCCGCGGCGCTGCGGGAGGCCCCGCGCCGCACGATGATGACCGTCGCCCAGGCCGAGCCGGAACGCGTCGCCGCCGCCCGCGAGCAGATGCGGCAGCTGCTGCACGACTGGAACGACGAGGACCAGGTCGACTCGGCCGTCCTGATGGTCTCCGAGATGCTCACCAACGTCCTCGTGCACACCGACGGCGACGCGCTGCTGGTCGCCGAGGTGGCCTGCCGCGAGAAGGCCCGCCGGCTGCGCGTCGAGGTCGCCGACGCCAGTGACGAGCTGCCGCACAAGCGCCACCCGGGCGAGATGGCCTCCAGCGGACGCGGTCTGATCCTCATGGAGATCCTTGCCCAGGCGTGGGGCGTGGACCCGCGCGGCGAGGGCAAGGCGATCTGGTTCGAGCTGGACGAGCCGGCGTCGGGGGACGGCTGCTGCACGTGACCCGCGTGACCTTCGTGACCTTCGTGACCCGCGTGACCCGCGCGACCCGCGTGACCGGAACCCCCGGCTGACGGGCGCGTACCTGCCGGGCGGCGGAGACTGGTGTCGTACGGCCGCCGGGGGGACCCCCACGGAGCACCGTCATGGACACACACAAGGTCGGCAGCGACACCACCGTCATCGCGGACAGCCTGGAGATCCCGGGGATCGGGCACATCCCCGTCAACGCGTACGTGCTCACGGCCCGTGAGCCGGTCGTCGTCGACACGGGTCTGTCGGTCTCGGACCGGGACTTCGTGGCCGCGCTCCGCGAGGTGATCGACCCGGCCGACGTCCGCTGGATCTGGCTCACCCACCCCGACCGCGACCACACCGGCGGGATCTTCGACCTGCTGGTGGCGGCCCCCGAGGCCCGGGTGGTGACGACGTTCCTCGGCGCCGGGATCATGACCACCGAGCGGCCGCTGCCGATGGACCGGGTGTACTTCCTCAACCCGGGGCAGTCCCTGGACGTCGGCGACCGGATGCTGCGCGCCTTCCGTCCGCCGCTGTTCGACAGTCCGGCGACGGTCGGCTTCTACGACGACCGCACCCGCATCTGCTTCAGCTCCGACTGCTTCGGCGGCCCCATGCCGACCGCCGAACTGGCCGAGAGCGGCCACGCCAACGACCTCAAGCCGGAGGAGCTGCGGGGCGCACAGCTGATGTGGGCGACGCTGGACAGCCCCTGGGTGCACGTCGTCGACCCGGCGAAGTACCGGGCGACGCTCCAGCCGCTGCGGTCGATGAACCCGGAGATCGTGCTGTGCACGCATCTGCCGCCGGCCGTCCGGATGACCTCGCAGATGATCGACACGATCATGATGGCCCCGGACGCCGACCCGTTCGTCGGCCCGGACCAGGCGGCCCTGGAGGAGATGCTGAAGGCCTTCGAGCCCGGGAGCACCCCGGCCGCGGCCACCTAGACCGGCGGCCGCCTGGGTCCGCGGCCGCCTAGGACGGGCCCGCCGGCGCCCCGTACCGGCTGCGCAGCTCCCCGACGATGCCGAAGAAGGCGGCGGTCAGGGGTACGGCGAGGAGCATGCCGAGGATGCCGGCGACGGAGGCCCCGGCGGTGATCGCCAGCATGACGACCGCCGGGTGCATCTGCACGGTGCGGGACTGGACCAGGGGCTGGAGCAGATAGCCCTCGATCATCTGGACGGCGAGGACGACGCCGAGCACCCACAGCGCGATGACGAAGCCCCGGTCGGCGAGCGCGACGAGGACGGCGATGGCACCGGAGAGGAAGGCGCCGAGGTAGGGGATGTAGGCGGTGATGAAGACGAGCGCGGCGAGCCCGACCGCGCCCGGCACCCGCAGCACGATCAGGCCGATCCCGATCAGGATCGCGTCGACGAGCGCCACGAAGGTCGTCCCGCGCATGAAGCCCTCGACGGCCTCGAAGGCGCGCCGCCCCATCGCCTCCACGAGGTCGCCGGTGGAGCGGGGGGCGACCGACCGGAGCACGTCCACCGCCCGGTCGGAGTCGCGCAGGAAGAAGAAGATGAGGACGAGGGCGAGGGCGGCGGTGGCGAGCATCTCGCCGACCACGCTGAGCCCGGAGATCACCCCCGAGGCGGCCGTCCCGCCGAACTTCGCGAGGAGCTGCCTGGCGTTCTCGGCGATGTCGTCGAGCGAGGTGCCGGCCGCGCCGAAGTGCTTCGCGATGTCCTGGGCGGCCTGCCGCAGCGAGTCGACGATCTGGGCGCCGGTGTCGACGAGGGCGGCGACGACGACGTACGTGGCGCCGCCGACCACCGCGAGCACGGCGAGCACGGTCAGCCCGGCGGCCGGCGACTTCCGCACCTTCATGCGCAGCAGCCGCCGGTGGAGCGGGCCGAGGAGCGCGGTGCCGAGCAGGGCGAGCAGCGCGGGGGTCACGGCCGTCTTGAAGACCACGCACAGCCAGACGAAGACGGCCGCGACTCCGGCCACGAGCAGCGCGACGGCGCACCAGGCGCCGGTGCGGCGGGCGCCTTCGGGCAGCAGCGGGCGGGCTTCGGCGGGCATGGACCCACCAGAGCACGTGCGTCGGCGTGTCGTCGCGCGCTGCCGGGCCGTACGAGTGACGCCGTGTCAGGGAGCGGAGACGGTACGGGGACGGGGGCGGCGCCCTCGTCCCCGTACCGCTGCCTCCGTGAAGGCCCTTACTCGCCCATCCCGTGCACCGCCGGGATCGTGCCGAGCCGGCCCGCCTGGAAGTCCTCGAAGGCCTGGCGGAGTTCGGCCTGGGTGTTCATGACGAACGGGCCGTAGTGCGCCATCGGCTCGCGGATCGGCTGCCCGCCGAGGAGCACGACCTCCAGGTCCGGGGTGTTCCCGTCCTGCTTCTCGTCGGCGCGCACGGTCAGGGCGCCCCCCTTGCCGAAGACGGCGGTCTGGCCCATGTGGACCGGGCGCCGCTCGGCGCCGACGGTGCCGCGGCCGGCGAGGACGTACGCGAGGCCGTTGAAGTCCTCGCGCCACGGCAGGTTGATCTCGGCGCCGGGGCGGAGGGTGGCGTGGATCATCGAGATCGGGGTGTGGGTGATGCCCGGGCCCTGGTGCCCGTCGAGCTCGCCGGCGATGACGCGGAGCAGCGCGCCGCCGTCGGGAGAGGTGAGCAGCTGGACCTGGCCGCCGCGGATGTCCTGGTAGCGGGGGGTCATCATCTTGTCGCTCGCCGGCAGGTTCACCCACAGCTGGAGGCCGTGGAAGAGGCCGCCGCTGACCACGAGGTGCTCCGGCGGGGCCTCGATGTGCAGCAGGCCCGAGCCGGCGGTCATCCACTGGGTGTCGCCGTTGGTGATGGTGCCGCCACCGCCCTGCGAGTCCTTGTGGTCGAAGATCCCGTCGATGATGTAGGTGACGGTCTCGAAGCCGCGGTGCGGGTGCCAGGGCGTGCCCTTGGGCTCGCCGGGCGCGTACTCCACCTCGCCCATCTGGTCCATCATGATGAACGGGTCGAGGTACTGGTAGTTGATGCCGGCGAAGGCGCGGCGCACGGGGAAGCCCTCGCCCTCGAAGCCCTGCGGGGCCGTGGTCACGGCGAGCACCGGGCGGGCGACGGCGTCGGCGGCGGCGCTGACGCGGGGCAGGGTGAGCGGGTTCTCGACAGTCACGGCGGGCATGGCGGGACCTCCTTGGGCACGCACCTTCGTGGGTACGTTGTACGCCCACTTTAGTTGAATGCTGAACTTCCTGCCACCCGGAACGCGAAACGCCCGGGAGGAATTCCTCCCGGGCGCCGCTCGCACGTCCAGCGTCGGTCAGCCGTCTGCGCAGCCATGGCTTCAGCCATACATCCGGCGCATCGCGTAGTCGACCATCTGCTCCACGGCCTTGGCGTCGAAGACCATCCGGTGGTCGCCCTCCATGTCGAGGACGAAGCCGTAGCCGGTCGGCAGCAGGTCGATCACCTCGGCGCCGGTGATCACGAAGTACTTCGACTCCTTGCCCGCGTAGCGCCGCAGCTCCTTCAGCGTGGTGAACATCGGGATCACCGGCTGCTGGGTGTTGTGCAGCGCCAGGAAGCCGGGGTTGTCGCCGCGCGGGCAGTAGACCTTGGAGGTCGCGAAGATCTGCTGGAAGTCCTCGGCCGCCAGTTGCCCGGTCGTGAAGGCGCGCACCGCGTCCGCGAGCGACGGCGGCGACGGCTCCGGGTAGAGCGGGGGCTGCTGGGCGTAACCACCCTGCATGCCGGGCTGCATCCCCTGCTGCATGCCGGGCTGGGCGTACTGCCCCTGCGGAGGCGGCGCGTACTGCTGCTGGGCACCCGGGTTCTGCTCGTAGCCGTACATGGTCAGAGGGTATCGAGCCCGCGGGGCGGGGTGCGGCCCGCGTCACAGATGTCCGGAAAGGGGTTGCCCTTATTACTGGTGGGTAGCATCATGGAGAAGAGCGTGAGCTACTCATGAGTAGTAGCAGTGCGTGCACGAGGTCCTTCCCTCCCCGAGCCTTTACGGAGCCGTCGCCATGGGGCACTACAAGTCGAATCTCCGCGACATCGAGTTCAACCTCTTCGAGGTGCTCGGCCGCGACAAGGTGTACGGCACCGGTCCGTTCGAGGAGATGGACGTCGAGACCGCGAAGAGCATCCTCGACGAGATCCGCCGCCTCGCCGAGAACGAGCTGGCCGAGTCCTTCGCCGACGCCGACCGCAACCCGCCGGTCTTCGACCCGGAGACCAACACGGCCCCGGTCCCGGCCTCCTTCAAGAACTCGTACAACGCCTTCATGGAGTCCGAGTACTGGCGTCTGGGCATCCCGGAGGAGATCGGCGGCACCGTCTCCCCGCGCTCGCTGATCTGGGCCTACGCGGAGCTGCTGCTCGGCTCGAACCCGGCCATCTGGATGTACTCCTCCGGCCCGGCGTTCGCCGGCATCCTCTACAACGAGGGCAACGAGGCGCAGAAGAAGGTCGCGAAGATCGCGGTCGAGAAGCGCTGGGGCTCCACCATGGTGCTCACCGAGCCCGACGCGGGCTCGGACGTCGGCGCCGGCCGCACCAAGGCGATCCAGCAGGAGGACGGCTCCTGGCACATCGAGGGCGTGAAGCGCTTCATCACCTCCGGTGAGCACGACATGGAGGAGAACATCCTCCACTACGTCCTCGCCCGCCCCGAGGGTGCCGGCCCCGGCACCAAGGGCCTGTCGCTCTTCCTCGTCCCGAAGTACGAGTTCGACTGGGAGACCGGCGAGCTCGGCGCCCGCAACGGCGTCTACGCCACCAACGTCGAGCACAAGATGGGCCTCAAGGCCTCCAACACGTGCGAGATGACCTTCGGCGACAAGCACCCCGCCAAGGGCTGGCTGATCGGCGACAAGCACGACGGCATCCGCCAGATGTTCCTCATCATCGAGTTCGCCCGCATGATGGTCGGTACGAAGGCGATCTCCACCCTCTCCACGGGCTACCTCAACGCCCTGGAGTACGCCAAGGAGCGCGTCCAGGGCACCGACCTGGCGCAGTTCATGGACAAGAGCGCCCCCAAGGTCACCATCACGCACCACCCGGACGTGCGCCGCTCGCTGATGACGCAGAAGGCGTACGCCGAGGGCATGCGCTCCCTCGTCCTCTACACGGCCACCGTGCAGGACGAGATCCAGCTCAAGGAGGCGGCCGGCGAGGACGCGAAGGCCCTGATCGGCCTGAACGACCTGCTGCTCCCGATCGTCAAGGGCTACGGCTCCGAGAAGGGCTACGAGCAGCTGGCGCAGTCGCTGCAGACCTTCGGCGGCTCCGGCTTCCTGCAGGAGTACCCGATCGAGCAGTACATCCGGGACTCCAAGATCGACACCCTCTACGAGGGCACCACCGCCATCCAGGGCCAGGACTTCTTCTTCCGGAAGATCGTCCGCGACCAGGGTGCCTCCCTGAACGCGCTGGCCGAGGAGATCAAGAAGTTCCTCGCGGTCGGCACCGGCGGCGAGGAGCTGGCCGGCGCCCGCGACGCGCTCGCCAAGGCGGCCGTGGACCTGGAGGGCATCGTCGGCGTCATGCTGACCGACCTCACCGCCACCGGCGAGGACCTCAAGAACATCTACAAGGTCGGCCTCAACACCACCCGCCTGCTGCTCGCCTCCGGCGACGTGGTCGTCGGCTACCTGCTGCTCAAGGGCGCGGCCGTGGCCGCCGAGAAGCTGGCCGCCGGCGCCTCCGGCAAGGACGTCGCGTTCTACCAGGGCAAGATCGCGGCCGCGAAGTTCTTCGCCGCCAACGTCCTGCCCGGCGTCTCCGCCGAGCGCGCGCTCGCCGAGGCCGTGGACCGCGGCCTGATGGACCTGGACGAGGCCGCGTTCTAAGTACCGCACAGGTACGCGACCTCGCTCCGTACAGGAACGGCTCGCTCCCGGGGAGGGGGGCGGGCCGTTCCGCCTTTCGCCGTATACGCCTTCGCGCCGTGTACGTATTCGCGCCGTGTACGTACTTCGCGCCGTGGAGCGGTCCGGTACCCCCAGTCCGCATTCCGAGACATGCGTAAGGTGAACGTCATGAGTAGCGCGCCTTCCCGCTTCGACCGCGGCCACACAGATGACCTCATGACCTTCCTGGCGGCCTCGCCGTCGCCGTACCACGTGGTGGCCAACGCGGCCGAGCGCCTGGAGGAGGCCGGCTTCCGCAAGGTCGAGGAGACCGCCGCCTGGGAGGGGACGACCGGCGGGAAGTACGTGCTCCGCGGCGGGGCGATCATCGCGTGGTACGTGCCGGAGGGCGCCGCCCCGCACACCCCCTTCCGGATCGTCGGCGCCCACACCGACTCGCCGAACCTGCGGGTCAAGCCGCAGCCCGACTTCGGCCGCGAGGGCTGGCGCCAGATCGCCGTCGAGATCTACGGCGGACCGCTGCTCAACAGCTGGCTCGACCGCGACCTGGGCGTGGCCGGCCGGCTCACGCTCCGGGACGGATCCCAGCACCTGGTGAACGTGGACCGGCCGCTGCTGCGCGTGCCGCAGCTCGCCATCCACCTGGACCGCCAGGTCAACGAGGGCATGAAGCTGGAGCGCCAGCGCCACATGCAGCCCATCTGGGGCCTGGGCGAGGTCCACGAGGGAGACCTGATCGAGTTCGTCGCCGGGGAGGCGGGCGTCGACGCCGAGGACGTGGCGGGCTGGGACCTGATGGTGCACGCCCTGGAGGCCCCCGCCTACCTGGGCCGCGACCGCGAGCTGCTCGCCGGCCCGCGCATGGACAACCTCATCTCGGTGCACGCCTGCGTCGCCGCGCTCACCGCCGCCGCGAGCCGCCCCGACCTTCCGTACATCCCGGTCCTCGCCGCCTTCGACCACGAGGAGAACGGCTCGGAGGCCGACACCGGCGCCCACGGCCCGCTCCTCGGGAACGTCCTGGAGCGTTCGGTGTACGCGCGGGGCGGCGGTTACGAGGACAAGGCGCGGGCCCTCGCCGGCTCGGTCTGCCTCTCCTCCGACGTCGGCCACGCCGTGCACCCCAACTACAGCGAGCGCCACGACCCGACGCACCACCCGCGCCCCAACGGCGGCCCGATCCTCAAGGTGAACGTCAACCAGCGCTACGCGACCGACGGCAGCGGCCGGGCCGTGTTCGCCGCCGCCTGCGAGAAGGCGGGCGTGCCCTGGCAGTCCTTCGTCTCCAACAACGACATGCCGTGCGGCACCACGATCGGCCCGATCACCGCCGCCCGCCACGGCATCACGACCGTCGACATCGGCGTGGCCTGCCTGTCGATGCACAGCGCCCGCGAGCTCTGCGGCGCGGAGGACCCGCACCACCTGGCGAACGCGCTGGTGGCGTTCCTGGAGGGCTAGGGCCTGTCCGGCCCCAGACGTGAGGTGGCCCCGGCCGGTTCGGCCGGGGCCACCGCTCGTCAGACGTCCAGGCCTCAGGCGTCCATGCCCGCGAGGATCAGCGGGAGCCGGGCCGCGCCGTCCTCCGTGACCTTCACCGGCACGCCCCAGTCCTGCTGGTGCACGTGGCAGGCCGGGTACTCGTTCTCCGGGTCGTCGTCGCAGGACGCGGCCATGGCGGACACGTGCAGCACGCCCTCCGTCACCTCCGGGTTCAGCTCCAGCTCGCGGAAGAGGTCCGTTCCCGTGCCCTCGCCGCCGAGCAGCAGCTCCGGCGGGGTCGAGGAGACCAGGAGGCGGGTCGAGGGGCCGTAGCGGGTGTCGAGCTTCTGGCCCTTCGGGGCCTGGAAGACCACGTCGAGGCGGAGCCGGCCCGGGGCGACGTCGGTGGCCTCGCGCTGGGTGCGGTGGGCGACCGACTCGACCTGGACGGCCTCCTCCGGCAGCCGGAGGCGGGTCAGCCGGTGCCGGGCGGACTCGACGACCACGACGTCCTCGCCGACCACGACCGCGTCGCTCGGCTCGCGCAGATCGGTGGCGAGGGTGGTGACCTCGCCGCTCGCCGGGTCGAAGCGGCGCAGGGCGTGGTTGTACGTGTCGGAGACGGCGACCGAGCCGTCGGGGAGCGCCGTCACGCCCAGCGGGTGCTGGAAGAGCGCCTGGTCGGCGGCGCCGTCGCGGTGCCCGAAGTCGAAGAGGCCGGTGCCGACGGCGGTGTGAACGACATGGTCGGTGTCGATGTAGCGCAGGGCGCTGGTCTCGGAGTCGGCGATCCACAGCCGGTCGGCGGTGGCGGCGAGCCCGGAGGGCTGCGCGAACCAGGCCTCGGCGGCGGGCCCGTCGACCAGGCCCTCGTTCGTCGTCCCGGCCGCGACCTCGACGGTCCCCGTCTCGGGGTCGTACGTCCAGATCTGGTGCACGCCGGCCATGGCGATCCACACCTTGCCCTGCCACCAGGCGACGTCCCACGGCGAGGACAGGTCGACGTCGAGGGCCGGGCCCGAGGTGGGGGAGCCCTGCCACCACTGACGGCCGGTGCCCGCGATCCGCTCGATCACCCCGCTCTCGGGGTCGAAGGTCTTGAGGGCGTGGTTCACGGTGTCGGCGACGACGACCTTCCCGTCCGGCAGCAGCGCGAGCCCCTGCGGCTCCCGGAACTCCCCCTCACCGCCGATCCGCCGCACGACGGTCTCGCCGTCCTCGGCGAGCTCGACGAGCTGGTGCCGGGTGGTGTCGGAGACCAGGAAGTTCCCCGACTCCAGGAGCACCGCCTTGCCGGGGAAGCGCAGATCGGTCGCGACCGGCTCCGGCGGCACGTACGGCCCGTCCCCGCGCCGCAGCGTCCCCTTCGCCTCGTGCTCCGCCTCCAGCTCCTCGACGAGCGTCCGAAGCGCGTTGGCGTGCCCCTCGCCCGCGTGCTGGGCGACGACATACCCCTCGGGGTCGATGACGACGAGCGTCGGCCAGGCCCGTACCGCGTACTGCTTCCAGGTCGCCAGCTCCGGGTCGTCCAGCACCGGGTGATGCACCTCGTACCGCTCGACGGCGTCGACGACCGCCTGGTGCTCGGCCTCGTGCACGAACTTCGGCGAGTGCACGCCGACGATCACGAGCGTGTCGCGGTGCTTCTCCTCCAGCTCGCGCAGCTCGTCGAGGACGTGCAGGCAGTTGATGCAGCAGAAGGTCCAAAAATCCAAGATCAATACGCGACCTCGGAGGTCGGCGAGCTTCAGGTCCTTTCCGCCGGTGTTCAGCCAGCCGCCCTTGCCGATCAGCTCGGGGGCACGGACACGGGGACGGCGGGGCGCAGGCGCGGGGGTGGGCGCCGGGGCGGCATCGTTCATGGTTCAAGCTTGCCATCCTGGTAGGAATGTCGGATCACACACGTACGGCAGCGGGCGCGACGGATGGCTGCGGACGGGGACGAGACGACCGCCGGTGCGACGGCACCGGAGGCCTGGCCAGGTTCCACCACAACGCGGCCTTGGAACGTCATCGGTGGCGACCTCACTCCGTCGCTTCGTCACATGCTGATCCCGCCTCGCCAGCGGCACTCATAGCCCAGACGATCCGGCAGCGCTCGTCGCCGTCGAACCTGACACCCACCCTTCCTCGCCGGACTTCCACCCGATCGATGGCGAGACCAAGACGCTCGCGCCTGCCGGCCACATCGTCGGCTTCCCAGGCTTCCCACAGGAGTCCGGTGTCCCGGAGCGAGGAGAGATCGGTGGAAGGAGTCGGCATCAGCAGCAGATCCGCGCGCAAGCCCGCGATCCGGTTGCGCAGCCGTCCGGCGATCCGGTCGTACCGGTCGACTGCATCCACGCCGTCGAACTCACCACGGAGATACCTCGCCTCCTCCAGATCCGCCAAACGGACCTCCTCATCCGCGAGCTCCGCCTCGATGGCGTCGCGCTTCGCAAACACGTCCGCGTTCTCCTTGCGCATGCGGCGCTCCGTGATCACAGCAAGCAACGGATCACGAGAGTTCAAGGACGGTACGCGTGACAGGAACGCGCAGGTCACGTAACTGTCGAGGCTCTCCACCCGAGCTGAGACACCGGAGCATCCACGCCCCATCCGGTGGCCGGAACACTGGTACGACGTACCGGCCTTGCTCATCCGGGCCCCGCAGAGCCCGCACCGCGCCATGCCGGTGAGCAGGGATCTTCCCTGCTCGTGGCTCTGCCGTTTGCCGGCCAGAGGGAACACGCGTGCCTCAAGCAGACGAAGGATCAGCTCCCGCTCCGTGATCGTAATGATCCCCTCGCCGACGCTCACGGTTTCGAGCGTCTCCGGATCCCGGTAGAGAGATACCCGGTTCTTGTACTTACGCGTCCCGTCCGGCTGCTCCTCGTACTCGGTCTGCGGCATGAGACCGGCGAAGGCCGGGGAGCGAAGGAGTTGCTTGACGCTCGACGCGTTCCACTCGCCTCCGCGAGCCGATTCCACCCCGTGTTCGTTGAGCAGCCGGGCGATGCGGACGAGCGTCTTCCCGGAGAGCGCCTCGTCAGCGATCAGGCGGGCGTAGACAGCGGTCTCAGGGTCGTGGATGAGCTTCTTGGTTTCCGGATCCACCAACAGTCCGTACGGCGGACGCCCTCCGATCCACTGCCCTCTCTGTCGCAAATAGCGTTTCGCGTTGCCGACGCGCATCCCGAGATCGCGTGACTCGCTGCGCGCGAGTTCCGCCAGCATCGCGATGGCGCCCCGGGCATCGTCTTCCTTCGTGTCGAGGCCGTCCATGACGGAGACCAGTCGTCCGCCAGTGCGTTCCATCTCGTCGAGCGCCCTGCCGACCTCACTGATGCCCTTGCGGGACAGCCGATCGATCTTCCAGACAATCAGTACGCCGGCGACCCCAGCGGCAACGGCCGTGATCGCGGCGTCGAAGCCCTTGCGGCTGACGTTCTTGTAGCCGGAGCGCCCACGGTCGACGTGGACCTTGCGGATCGTCAGTCCGTTGCGCTCCGCCCAGGCTCGGCAGTCGGCTTCCTGACGGTCGATTGCGGTTTTGCCCTCCCGGTCCAGTGACAGACGCAGGTAGAGGTCAGCAGTGGTGAGTCGGTGCATGTCTCCCACGCTGAAGAAAGGCACCGATATCGGCCCTGGAAAACCAGAAGCCGAGTACATGCGCTCCTCTTTCTGGTAATGCGCCGCTGACGAACACATTCCGCGCCGGACGGGTGAATGCGGGGTCCGGGCGGGGTGGGTGGGGCGTGTCTTGGGGGGTGGGGGTGGGGGCGGGGCGGACAGCATGGGGCGGCGGAACGATCATCCGACCATTCGGCCGTTCGGTTCTTCGGCTGCTGGGAGAGGGAGGCGTCATGCGGGGTCGGCACGCGCCACCGGCGCTGTTAGTGCTCTCGCTCCTTCTGGCGCTGTGCCCGCAGACCGCGAGCGCGGGCGGCGCCGGGGCGAACGCGCTCGGGATGAGCATCACCGTGAACACGGTGCCGGCCGGGGCCGGCGTCGTGGTGCGGACCGGTGGGTACGTGGTGAAGCGGTACCGGCTGGTCAACCGGGGCGAGGCCGATCTGTACGCGGTCGGCGTCGACGATCCGGGCGTGCCCGGCGGCCGGGCGAGCTGCCCCCGGCGCACGCTCGGCGCCCTCCGGTCGATGGTGTGCACCGCCCGCTTCCGCGCCCGGCCCGGCCGCCACGCCGGGACCGCCCGGGCCACCGGCGACATCCCCTCCCTGGGTGAGCGGGCCCGCGCCACCGCCCGTTCCGGTTACGAGGGCGTGGCCGGTGCGCTCGCCCTCGCCGAGGCGGTACGGGTCGGGCAGAGCGGCTCCGTGGGCACCGCCACCGTCCGCTACACGGTCGCCAACCGCGGCAACCGCCCCGTGCACGCCCTCCGGCTCACCGACCCCGCCTTCGGCGCCGGGCCCGGCGGCCTCGTGTGCACCCTGCCCGAGCTGGCCCCCGGCGCCTCCGCCGGCTGCGCGGCGACCGTACGGCGCGGGCCCGGCGCCTACCGCAGCGCGGGCCTCGCCGAGGGCACGGACCGGATCACCACCCTCGGCGAACACGGCGAACGCCTCCCTCCCCCGCCGCTCACGGCGCACGCCTCGGCCACGTTCCGGGTGGCGGCCCCGCCGGCCCCACCCGCGCCGCGGACCTCACCTGCGCCGCCACGAGCGGGGCCACCGGCATCGCGCCCGGCCCGGACGCCACCGGTCCGTACGACACCGCCCGCCACAGCCGGGGCGATCGCCGAGGCCGTGGCGGCGGCCGCGGCCGAAGGGGCGGCGGCCGCGGAAGCCGCCGCCGAGGCCACCGAGGCCGCCGAGGCCACCGACGCACTGGCCGGTGCCGCGCTCGGCGCGGTCGCCGGCGGAGCGCTGCCCCCGGCCGCCGCCGGCACCGGAAACCCCGCCTCCCCGGCACCCACCGCCCAGGCGCCCGCCGAGCAGGCCCCCGCCACCCGGCTCCCCGCCGTCCGGCCCCCGCCCGCGCGGGTCACCGTCGCCGACGACGAGGGCCTGCTGCCCCGGTTGCAGCGCCGCTCCCGCGAACTCCCGCGCCTCGGCGTCGTCCTGACCCTGCTGCTGATCCTGATCCCCGCCGCGATCGCGGCCGTCCTCCTCGGCAACCGCCACACCTGAGCCCTCCTGAGAGACCTCATGGCCCTGCTGGAAACCCTCGCCGTCGTCTTCGCCGTCGCCCTGGTCGCCGCCGTCGCCGTGTACGTCAAGACGAAGCTCTTCCCGCTCCGCGAGGGGGAGGAGGTCCGCGAGGACGTCGCCGAGTACATCTCGATGATGGTGTCGGTGTTCTACGCCCTGGTGCTCGGCCTGTGCCTGGTCTCCGTCTGGGACAACCGCGCCGCCGCCGACGACCGGGTCCAGGCCGAGGCCAGCGCCCTGCACCAGACGTATCTGCTCGCCGACGCCCTGCCCGCCGAGCAGCGCGGACCGCTGCGGGAGGCGGCCCGCTCGTACGCCACCCATGTCGTGGACGTCGAGTGGCCGCTGATGGCCGAACGCGCGCCCCTCGGCGACGAGGGCTGGACGCTGCTCGACCGGCTGCGCACCGCCGGCGAGCTGCGCGGGCGCGGCACCACCGCCCAGCAGATCGCCGCGCAGGAGGTGCTCGCGCAGGTCGGGTACGTGGACGACGCCCGGCGCGGCCGGGAGGCGGCGGCCGAGGAGCGCCTGTCCGTGGTCCTGTGGGCGGGCCTGGTCATCGGCGGGGTGCTGACCGTGGCCTTCATGTTCCTCTTCGGGCTCAACCGGAGCAGTACCCATGTGATCCTCGTGATGGGCCTGTCCGGGTTCATCGCCTTCACGGTGCTGCTGATCCATCAGCTGGACACGCCGTTCGGCGACCCCCTCGGCGTCGGCGCGGACCCGTTCACCCGCTACTTCATGCGCTGAAGCCCTGTCGGCGGGGAAGGCATTCCCCCATGAAATACCTGGTACGGGACAAGATCTTCGCCATCGGCGACGACTACTGGATCGAGGACGAGCGGGGCCGGCACGCCTTCCTCGTCGACGGCAAGGCGTTGCGGCTGCGCGACACCCTGGAGCTGAAGGACCCCGACGGGCGGGTGCTCGTCACCCTGCGGCAGAAGATGTTCAGCCTGCGGGACGCGATGACGATCGAGCGGGACGACCGCCCGCTCGCCACCATCCGCCGCAAGCGCCTCTCCCTGCTCCGCAATCACTTCCGCGTCACCCTGGTCGACGGCACCGGACTCGACGTCAGCGGCCGGATCCTGGACCGGGAGTTCACCGTCGAGTACGACGGCGAACTCCTCGCCCACATCTCCCGCCAGTGGTTCCACGTCCGCGACACCTACGCCGTGAACGTGGTCCGCGAGGACGCCGACCCGGCGCTGCTCGTCGCGGTCGCGGTGTGCGTGATCCGGATGGCCGAGCGGGAACGGGAGGACTGAGACCGGCCCCGCGTCACACAGCCTTGGCGAGGGCCTGTTCCAGGGCCTGCTCCAGGTCCGCCCACAGGTCCTCGACGTGCTCGATGCCGACCGAGAGGCGCACCGTGCCCGGCCCGATGCCGGCCGCGGCGAGTGCCTGCTCGTCGAGCTGCCGGTGGGAGGTCGACGCGGGGTGCATCACCAGGGTCTTCACGTCGCCGAGCGAGACGCTGAGCGAGGCGAGCCGGACGGCCTCGACGAACGTCCGGCCGGCCTCGCGGCCGCCCGCGAGGTCGAGGGAGACCACCCCGCCGCCGCCCCGCGGCAGCAGCCGGGCCGCGATCTCGTGGTCCGGGTGCGAGGCCAGGGCAGGGTGCCGCACGGCGGCGACCGCCGGGTGGGCGGCGAGGCGGGCGGCCAGGTCGGCGGCGCTCGCGCTCTGCCGCTCGACGCGCAGCGGCAGGGTCTGCAGCCCGCGCAGGGTCAGCCAGGCGGCGAACGGGTCGGTGACCGCCCCCTGTTCGACCGCGTGCTCCCGCACCCGGCGGTGCAGGACGGTGTCGCGGAAGACGGCGATGCCGCCGAGGACGTCGGCGTGCCCGGCGAGGTACTTGGTCGCCGAGTGCACGACGACGTCCGCGCCGTACGACGGGATCGGCCGGCACAGCAGCGGCGAGGCGAAGGTGTTGTCGACGACCGACGGCACCCCGGCCTCCCGCGCCACCGCGATCAGCGCGGGCAGGTCGGAGACCCGGGTGGTGGGGTTGGCGATGGTCTCCAGGTAGAGCAGCGCGGTCCCGGGCCGCAGCGCCGTCCCGGGCCGCAGCGCCGCGCGCACCTCGTCGGCGTCGGTCCCGGAGACGTACGTGACCTCGACGCCCCAGCGCGCGGCGAGGTCGGTGAGCAGGGCGTAGGTGCCGCCGTACAGGCAGCGCTGGGCGACGACGTGCCCGCCGCTGGAGAGGAGGGCGAGCAGTACGCCGTTGATGGCGCCCATCCCGGAGGCGTACGAGAGCGCGTCGGCGCCGCCCTCCAGGCGGGCGACCGAGGTCTCCAGGGCGCGGACGGTGGGGTTGCCCATGCGGCTGTAGAGGAACTCGTCGGGGGAGCCGAAGGCCTCGGCGAGCGCGTCGGCGCTGTCGAAGGCGAAGACGTGGTTCTGGTGGATGGGCACGCCGAGCGGCCGGCTGCCGCGGATCTCCGGCTGGGACGCGTGGACGGCGAGCGTCTCGGGACGGGTGGACTCGGGACGGGTGGACTCGGGACGGGCTGACCCGGGACGGGTGGACTCGGGCCGGGCTGACCCGGGACGGTGGTCGGCTTGATTCAGCTGCGTGTCGGCGGTCATGACGGACAGTCTGGGGACGGAGCGCTTGCGTCCACAGGACCAATCCCGGCAGATTGGTCCGCCGATGGATCCAATGACGCCTTCTCTGCCGGAACTCGTCGCCCGGCTCGGCCGCTGGTCGGCCGGCCGCGGCCCGCTCTCTCTGCTGCTCGCCGCCCGGATACGCCAGTTGGTCGACGAGGGCATGCTGCCGCCCGGCGCCCCGCTGCCGCCGGACCGACGGCTCGCGACCGCGCTGTCGGTGGGGCGGACGACGGTGGTCGCCGCGTACGAGACGCTGCGCCAGGAGGGGCGTCTGGTGCGCCGGCAGGGCAGCGGCACACGGGTGGCGCCGACCGCGCTCGCCCCGCCGCCGCCCGGGGCGCCGCGGGTCACGGAGACGTCCAACCCGATGTTCCTGCATCTGCTCGAACCCTCCGACGACGTGCTGCTGCTCAGCTGTGCCGCACCGCCCGCCCCGCCGCCCGCGCTCGCGGAGGCGTACGCGCGCCTCGAACTCCCGGCGCACGACCTCGGCTACCACCCGGCCGGGCTGCCCGCGCTGCGGTCGGCGATCGCCCGCCGCTACGAGCGGCGGGGCGTGCCGACCGACCCGGCGCAGGTCCTGGTCACCACCGGCGCCCAGCAGGCCATCGGGCTGCTCACCCGGCTGCTCGTGGCGCCCGGCGACGGCGTTCTCGTGGAGGCGCCGAGCTATCCGGGGGCGCTGGACCTGTTCCGGGAGGCGGCGGCCGTGCCGCACCCGGTGCCGGTGGGGCCGGACGGCCTCGACGTGGCGGAGGCGGTCCGGGTGATGGAACGTCACCGCCCCGCCCTGGCCTATGTGATCCCCCGCTTCCACAACCCGACCGGCACCGTCCTGCCGCCGCTCCTCGGACGGCGCCTGGTCGTGGCGGCCGAGGAGCACGGCGTACCGCTGATCGACGACGAGGTGTTGGCCGAGCTGGGCTTCGAAGACTCCGGTGCCGGTCACGAGGGGCCGCCGCCGCTCTCCTCGTACGGTACGGAGGTCATCGGCGTCGGCTCGCTCAGCAAGGCGGTCTGGGGCGGCCTGCGGATCGGCTGGGCGCGCGGCCCGGCGCCGTTGATCGCCCGCCTGGCCCGGCTGAAGGCGCTGCACGACCTCGGCAGTGACGTCCCTTCCCAGCTGGTCGCGGCCCGGCTGCTCGACGGCTTCGCACCGGTGCTGCACTCCCGGCTGGCCGAGCTGCGCGCCGGGCACGCCCACCTGCGGGCCGAACTGGCCCGCCGGCTCCCCGACTGGCACTGCCCGCCGGCCGCCGGCGGCCAGACGCTGTGGGTCCGCCTCCCGTACGGCGACGGCGTGTCCTTCGCCCAGACCGCGTTGCGCCACGGGGTGGCCGTGCTCCCGGGCTCGACCATGGACGCCCTCGGCGGCAGCACCCGCCGGCTGCGGCTGCACTTCCTGCTGCCGCCCGCCACCCTCACGGAGGCGGTGTCCCGGCTGGCGTCGGCGTGGGCGGAGTACGCGCCCGGGGTCGAGGTCCGGGCCGCGAGCGGACCTGCCGCCCTGAACGCCATCACCGTCTGAAGGATCCGAAGGAGCCGTATCCGTGCACACCACCGTCACCCCCTTCACCCTCGCCCCGTGGAAGGAGGGCAGGCGGCCCGACGTCCGCTCCGGGTGGCGGGGCACGTCGCCGGAGTTCGGGGAGATCGTGCTGACCTGCCCGCTGCCGCGGGTCGTCCCGGAGTCGGTGGTCTCGGAGGCGCGGGGCGGGCTGCTGCCGGTCACCACCTTCGAGTCGCGCGGGATCCACGTCGAGAACCTGCGGCTGCCCACCCTCAACCGGGCCACCCTGCGGGTCGGCGACCGGCATGTGTACCTGGCCCGCAACCGGATCGGCGCCACCCTCGTCCAGCGCGCCCTGCAGCTGCGGCACGCGGGCGACGCGTACCGGCTCGCCGCCCTCGACCGACGCGGCTACACCCTCA
Organism: Streptomyces sp. NPDC051909; assembly: GCF_040681095.1. NCBI lineage: Bacteria > Bacillati > Actinomycetota > Actinomycetes > Kitasatosporales > Streptomycetaceae > Streptomyces > Streptomyces sp. NPDC051909. The sequence continues at coordinate 118,636 of NZ_JBFAYA010000013.1, forward strand.
CCCGGGCCGCCGACGACGAGGACCCGGGCGTCACCGTGACCGTGCGGGAGTCGGGGCGCGGGAAGGGCGCGCGGCTCGCGGTACGGGCCGAGGGCGGCCGGGCGGAGGCCGCGGACCTGGCGCTCGCGCTGATCTTCGCGGGCGTCGACCGCTCGGCCCTGACGCGGGTGGGTGCGGTGAAGGCGGGGGCGCGCCGGGTGGCCGAGCTGTGGGCGGAGGCCTCGTACTGAGGCCTGGCACGCCCCGTACCGAGACCCCGTAACGAGACCCCGTACCGAAGCCTCCCGCCCGGGCCCTGACGTCGCCTCAGCGGCCCAGGACCCGGTCCTTCAGGGCCGGGAACTGCTCCCGCGTCCGCGTCACCTTCGCCGGGTCGAGGTCGACGCGCAGGATCTCCTCGCCGGGTCCCGCCTCCGCCAGGACCTCGCCCCAGGGGTCGACGACGATCGAGTGCCCGGCCTGCTCGACGCCCGCGTGGGTGCCGGCGGTGCCGCAGGCGAGCACGTACGCCTGGTTCTCGACCGCGCGGGCCCGCGCGAGCAGCGTCCAGTGCGCGCGGCGCCGGGCGGGCCAGCCGGCCGGGATCACGAAGGCCTGCGCGCCCGCGTCGACCAGGCCGCGGAAGAGCTCGGGGAAGCGCAGGTCGTAGCAGGTGGCGACGCCGACGGTGAGCCGCGGCAGGTCGACGGTGACCAGGTCCTCGCCCGCCGCCATGAGGACCGCCTCGCCCTTGTCGAAGCCGAAGCGGTGGATCTTGCGGTAGCTCGCGGCGAGCTCGCCGTCGGGGGAGAAGACGAGCGAGGTGTTGTAGAGGGCGGGGGTCCCGAGGGTCCCGACGGCCTCGACGATCGAGCCGGCGTGCAGCCACACGTCCGCGTCCCGCGCGGCGGCGGACATCGCCTCGTACGTGGGGCCCTTCAGCGGCTCGGCCTCGGCGGCGAACGCCTCGTAGGCGAAGGCGCCCATCGGCCACAGCTCGGGGAGGACGACGAGATCGGCGGCGCCGCGTTCGGCGCGCACCAGGGCGGCGACCCGCTCGCGGCGGCTCTCCACCGATTCGTCCGAATCTACTGCGATCTGGAGGAGCGAGGCGCGCACACTACCACCGTCCTGGCATTCGAGCCGTCAACACCGGCCTACGATCGTCACCTGAAAGCACTGCCGGGGTGCCTTCGGGCAGCGTAACTTAGCGTCCGAGCCTCCCACGCAGTCATGTTTTCAGCCCGCTTGCCGCTCCAGCCCGCGTATCGAAGAACCGCCGAGGGGTCCCGTGACCGTCCATCCCAGCCTCCAGAACTACGCCGACGCCTGGACCCACTCCATCGAAGCGATAGCCGAGCTGGTGCAGCCGCTCGTCGAGGGCGAGTGGAACCGCGCCACGCCGTGCCCGGGCTGGTCGGTCCGCGACATCGTCTCCCATGTCATCGGCATGGAGACCGAGATGCTCGGCGACCCGCGCCCGATCCACAGCCTGCCCCGCGACCTCTACCACGTGCGCAGCGACTTCAGCCGCTACATGGAGATGCAGGTCGATGTGCGGCGGCACCACACGGCGCCGGAGATGACCTCGGAGCTGGAGTACATCCTGATCCGCCGGGCGCGCCAGCTGCGCAACGAGACCCGGCAGCCCGACGCCATGATGCGGGCCCCGCTCGGCGCTCAGCAGACCCTGGAACTCGCCTACCGGATGCGCGCCTTCGACTGCTGGGTGCACGAGCAGGACCTGCGCACCGCGCTCAACGCGCCGGGCAACCTGGACTCCCCCGGCGCGTACATCGCCCGCGACGTCCTCCTGGAGGCGCTTCCCCACGTGGTCGCCAAGGAGGCGGGCGCGCCGGCGCCCTCGGCGGTCGTCCTGGACGTGACCGGCCCGGTGGAGTTCCTACGCACGGTGCGCGTCGACGCCGAGGGCAACGGCTCGATCGACGGCGCGCCCTCCCTCGGCCCGGCGGTGACGCTGGCGACCGACTGGGAGACCTATGTGCGCCTGGCCTGTGGCCGGGTCCGCCCGGCGGATGTCGCCGACCGGGTGAAGACGGAGGGCGACGAGGCGCTGGCGGAGGCGATCCTGGCGCACTTCGCGGTGACGCCGAACTAGGAGTACCGGCGGTCTCTATACGGGGACGTGCACGGTCTCGACGCGGCTGGCGACGAGGCGTTCGCGCTCCCGGCGTGCGCTGGCGGACTTGAGCCGGAGGATCTGGACGACCCCGAGGGCCTCCAGGACGAAGACGGAGGAGAACGCGATCCGGTAGTCGTCGCCGGTCGCGTCGAGCAGCACGCCCACGGCGAAGAGCGTGGTCATGGAGGCGACGAAGCCGCCCATGTTCACGATGCCGGAGGCGGTGCCCTGGCGCTCGGGCGGGTTGGCGGGGCGGGCGAAGTCGAAGCCGATCATCGAGGCGGGTCCGCAGGCGCCGAGGACGGCGCACAGGGTGATGAGCAGCCAGATCGGGGCGCGGTCGCCGGGGTACGCGAGGACGGCGGCCCACAGCAGGGCGGTGGCGGCGACCGTGCCGAGGGCGAGCGGGGCGCGGGCGGCGTGGTGGCGGGCGATGATCTGCCCGTAGGCGAGGCCGACGGCCATGTTGGACAGCACCACGAGGGTGAGCAGTTCTCCGGCGGTCCCCCGGGCGAGCCCCTGGTCCTCGACGAGGAACGGCAGGCCCCACAGGAGCAGGAAGACCATCGCGGGGAACTGGGTGGTGAAGTGCACCCACATGCCGAGCCGGGTGCCGGGCTCGCGCCAGGACTCGGCGATCTGGCGGCGTACGAACGCGGCGCCGGCGTGTGTGGCGGGCGCGGGCTCGTACCCCTCGGGGTGGTCCTTCAGGAACAGCAGGAGGAGGACGAGGACGACCGCGCCGGCGAGGGAGCTGCCGACGAAGGTGGTGGTCCAGCCCAGGCCGTGCAGGGCGCGGGAGAGGAAGATCGTCGAGACGAGGTTGCCGGCCATGCCGAAGAGGGCGGCGACCTGGGCGACCAGCGGGCCGCGGCGGGCCGGGAACCAGCGGCTGCCGAGCCGCAGCACGCTGATGAAGGTCATCGCGTCGCCGCAGCCGAGGAGGGCGCGGGAGGCGAGCGCCATGGGGTACGAGGGGGAGAGCCCGAAGCCCAGCTGGCCCAGGGTGAACAGCAGGACGCCGATGGTCAGCACCTTCTTGGCGCCGAGCCGGTCGACCATGAGGCCGACGGGTATCTGCATGCCGGCGTAGACGAGCAGCTGGAGTATGGAGAAGGTCGACAGGGCGGAGGCGTTGACGTCGAAGCGGTCGGCCGCGTCGAGCCCGGCGACGCCGAGCGAGGTCCGGAAGATGACGGCGACGAAGTAGACGGCCACGCCGACGCCCCAGACGAGGGCGGCGCGCCGGCCGCCGGGCGGGTCGCCGGGCAGGGACGGGGCGCTCACCGCACCTCACCCCGTGCGAGCACCTTGACCCAGCTGAGGTGCTGGCGGACGCAGTGCGCGGCCCCCTCGGCGTCGCCCGCTCTGATCCGGTCCAGGATCTCCTCGTGCTCGGCGATGTTCTTGGCGATCCGGTCGGGCTGGGACTGCATCACGGCGACGCCCATCCGCAGCTGCCGGTCGCGCATCTGGTCGTAGAGGCGGGCCAGGATCTGGTTGCCGGCGTGCTTGACGATCTCGGCGTGGAAGCAGCGGTCGGTGACGGCGACCTCGGCGAGGTCCCCGGCCTCGGCCCGCCGCTTCTGCTCCTCGAGGAGCTCCTCAAGGCGTGCGACGAGCCGGGCCGGCGCGGGCACGGCCCGCCGCACCGCGAACTCCTCCACCAGCAGTCGGGTCTCGACCACATCCGCGATCTCCTGCGCGGACACGGCGAGCACGAGCGCGCCCTTCTTCGGATAGAGCTTGAGCAGCCCCTCCATCTCCAGCTTCAGCAACGCCTCCCGCACCGGCGTCCGCGACACCCCCACGGCCAGCGCCAGCTCCCCCTCGGTGAGCAGCGTCCCGCCCTCGTAACGCCGGTCGAGCACGGCCTGCTTGACGTGCATGTAGACCCGGTCGGCGGCGGGCGGCTGCTTCACGGGTGCAAGGGTCGGCCCCGTACTGACGGGTGCTGATGGCATGCGCACAGCATAGATACAAGTGGGGTGCAACAGGCAGACCCCTTCCGCGATGCGGACACACGGCGGGCCCACGGGTGACCAAGGACACTGTCAGGCGACTGTGAGGAACCCATGCGCGGGCTGTTACGGTCGGCGGGAAAAAGAATCGTGCTAGCGGAGGGGGCCCGCGCCATGTCCGGACGGCAGGCAGCCCGGAGATCGACGGCGTCGGCGCCACGGCTCGTCGCACTGGACGGGGTGCGGATCACCGCGGCCCTGATCGTGGTCCTCTACCACTACGTCGGGCTGAACTCCGCCTGGGGCAGGAACAGCGGGCACATCTTCCCCACCCTGCACCCCTTCGCGGTGTGGGGCTGGCTGGGCGTCGAGATCTTCTTCATCGTCAGCGGCTTCGTGATCTGCATGAGCGCCTGGGGCCGCACCGTCGGCGACTTCGCCGTCTCCCGGGCGTCCCGGCTGTTCCCCGCCTACTGGGCGGGCATAGCGATCACCGCGCTGGCCCTGTGGATACTTCCCGAGCTGCCGGAGCTCAAGAAGATCGAGCAGTGGAGCGACATCCTGGTCAACCTGACCATGATGCAGAGCGGTCTCGGTGTCCCGAACCTGGATCAGTCGTACTGGACCCTGTTCGTGGAGTTCAAGTTCTACGCGCTCTTCGCGATCGTCGTGCTCTGCGGTGTCACGTACCGCAACTGCATCCTCTTCTGCAGCATCTGGACGCTGGCCGCGGTCGCCGCGCCGACCACCGGCTTCAAGCTGCTCCACTTCTTCGCGGTGCCGCACTACGCGCCGTACTTCATCGCCGGCATCGCCTTCTATCTGATGCGCCGCTACCGCCCCACCCCCCTGCTGTGGGGCATCGTCATCATCCAGTTCCTGCTCGCCCAGCACTACGTGCGCGGCCGGATGAACACGAACCTCGGTACCCACCTCTCCGAATCGCTGCCGACCTGGCCCGCGCGCCTGATCCTCCTGCTCGGCTTCCTCGCGATCGCGGCGATCGCGCTCGGCCTGTTCGACCGGATCCAGTGGCGCTGGCTGACCACCGCGGGCTCGCTCACCTACCCGCTGTACATCATCCACATGGCGCTCGGCATCGCCGTGATCCACCACTTCCGCGACCGGGTCGCGCCCGCCCCCCTCGTCGCCTCCGTCGTCCTCGGCATGCTGATCCTGGCCTGGCTGATCCACCGCTTCGTGGAACGCCCCTTGTCGCAGCGCATCCGCTCCGGCCTCAAGCGCGGCATCCAGGAGATCCGTCTGAACACCCCGGCGCCGCGGCAGGCCGCCACGGCCTCCCCCGCGGACGCCCCGGCCGCTCGGCCGGTCCTTCCCGAGCGGGACATGGCCCGGGCCGGAGACCACCCGGTCTCTCGCATCTGACGAGGTCAGACGGGCGGCAGCAGGTCGCTCTCGCTGATGGTGCAGGTCAGCGGCGGATAGCGGAAGTCCGTTTCGTCGTTCTCGCGGCGGCGCAGTCGGGAGCGCGAGCAAGAGGTTCCGGCATCAACGGTGCGGGCTTCCGCCGGCTCGGTTGTGTCCGCCACGCCCTGCCCCCCGTTCTCCGCCCGGGCCGTGGAGACGATCGTATCCGCGACGCAGAACACCCGGTCGGGGACGGATTCGTCCCCGACCGGGTGTTTCACGTGAAACAACGTAACCGGACAGCTACGCCCAGGTGATGAGCCGCTTCGGCTGCTCCAGGATCGCCGCGATGTCGGCCAGGAACTTCGAGCCCAGCTCGCCGTCGATCAGGCGGTGGTCGAAGGACAGCGCCAGGGTGGTGACCTGGCGGGGCTTCACCTTGCCCTTGTGGACCCAGGGCTGGAAGCGGATCGCGCCGACCGCGAGGATCGCGGACTCGCCCGGGTTGATGATCGGGGTGCCGGTGTCGACGCCGAAGACGCCGACGTTGGTGATGGTGAAGGTGCCGCCCTGCATCGCCGCCGGGGTGGTCTTGCCCTCGCGGGCGGTGGAGACCAGCTCGCTGAGCGAGCGCGACAGGTCCGGCAGGGTCTGGGCGTGCGCGTCCTTGATGTTCGGCACGATCAGACCGCGCGGGGTGGCCGCCGCGATGCCCAGGTTCACGTAGTGCTTGAGCACGATCTCCTGGGCGGCCTCGTCCCAGGCCGCGTTGACGCCCGGGTTGCGCTTCATCGCGACCAGGACCGCCTTGGCGATGAGGAGGAGCGGGTTGACCCGCAGGCCCGCCATGTCCTTGTCGGACTTGAGCTCCTCGACCAGCTTCATCGTGCGCGTGATGTCGAAGGTGATGAACTCGGTGACGTGCGGCGCGGTGAAGGCCGAGCCGACCATCGCCGCCGCCGTGGCCTTCCGTACGCCCTTGATGGGGATACGGGTCTCCCGGGCGTCCGACGGGACGGTGAGCGCGGGAGCCGGGGCCGGCGCGGCCGCGGGGGCCTCGGCCACCGGAGCCGCGGCCGCCGGGGCCGGGACCGACGGAGCGGCCGGGGCCGCCGCGCGGTGCACGTCGTCGCGGGTGATGATGCCGTCCGGGCCGGTCGGGGTGACCGTGGCCAGGTCGACGCCCAGGTCCTTGGCGAGCTTGCGCACCGGCGGCTTGGCCAGCGGGCGGTCGCCGACGGCGGGACCGTGGCCGTTCAGCTGCTCGGGGACCACCGCGGGAGCGGCCTCGGCCGGGGCGGCCGTCCTGCGGGCCCGGCGCTTGGTGGCGGACGCGGCCACGCCGTAACCGACGAGGACCGGCTGCCGGCCCTCCGGCTCGGCCTCCTCGGCGGCCGGGGCCGCGGGTGCGGCCGGAGCCGCCGGGGCCTCGCCGCCCACGTTCACCGTGATGATGACCTCGCCCACGGCCACCGTCGTGCCCTCGGGGAAGCGCAGCTCGTGCACGGTGCCGTCGAACGGGATCGGGAGTTCGACAGCGGCCTTCGCCGTCTCGACCTCGATCACGACCTGCCCGTCGGTGACGGTGTCACCGGGCTGGACGTACCACTTGAGGATCTCGGCCTCGGTGAGGCCCTCGCCCACGTCGGGCATCTTGAATTCGCGGATCGTCATCGTGCTGATCTCCTCAGAACGCCAGCGAGCGGTCGACGGCGTCGAGCACGCGGTCCAGGCCCGGCAGGTACTCCTCCTCCAGGCGCGCCGGCGGATACGGCGCGTGGTAGCCGCCGACCCGCAGGACGGGGGCCTCCAGGTGGTAGAAGCAGCGCTCGGTGATCCGGGCGGCGATCTCCGCGCCGGAGCCGAAGAACACCGGGGCCTCGTGGACGACGACCAGCCGGCGGGTCTTCTCGACCGAGGCCTGGATGGTGTCGAAGTCGAGCGGGGAGATCGAGCGCAGGTCCACGACCTCGATCGACTTGCCCTCCTCGGCGGCGGCCGCGGCCGCCTCCAGGCAGGTCTTCACCATCGGGCCGTACGCGACGAGCGTGAGGTCCGTGCCCTCGCGGGCGACCCGGGCCTTGTGCAGCTCGCCGGGGATGGCGTCGACGTCGACGTCGCCCTTGTCCCAGTAGCGGCGCTTGGGCTCGAAGAAGATGACCGGGTCGTCGCTCTGAATGGCCTGCTGGAGCATCCAGTAGGCGTCGGAGGAGTTCGCCGGGGTGACCACCTTGAGGCCCGCGACATGCGCGAAGAGCGACTCGGGGGACTCGGAGTGGTGCTCGACGGCGCCGATGCCGCCGCCGTACGGGATGCGGATGACGACCGGCATCTTCACGGTGCCGAGCGAGCGGGCCCGCATCTTCGCCAGCTGGGTGACGATCTGGTCGTACGCGGGGAAGACGAAGCCGTCGAACTGGATCTCCACGACCGGGCGGTAGCCGCGCAGGGCGAGGCCGATCGCGGTGCCGACGATGCCGGACTCGGCGAGCGGGGTGTCGACGACCCGGTCCTCGCCGAAGTCCTTCTGCAGACCGTCGGTGATCCGGAAGACACCGCCGAGCTTGCCGACGTCCAGACCCATGACGACGACCTTGGGGTCGGTCTCCAGGGCCTTGCGCAGCGACTCGTTGAGCGCCTTGGCCAGGGGAAGCTTCTGAACAGCCATGATTACTCGGCCTCTCCGCCCTCGAAGGACGCCTGGTAGGCGGCGAACTGCGCGCGCTCCTCGTCGACGAGCGCGTGCCCGTCCGCGTACACGTTGTCGAACATCGCCATGTGGTCCGGTACGGGCATGGCGCGGACGACCTCGCGTACGTGCTTGCCGAGCTCCTCGCTCTCCGTCTCAAGGGCCTCGAAGAAGGCGGCGTCGGCGTGACCCTCCTTCTCCAGGTACGTCCTGAGGCGCAGGATCGGGTCCTTGGCCTCCCAGGCCTCGCGCTCCGTGTCCCGGCGGTAGCGGGTCGGGTCGTCGGAGGTGGTGTGGGCGGCCATCCGGTAGGTGAACGCCTCGATGAGCGTCGGGCCCTCGCCGCGGCGGGCGCGCTCGAGCGCCGACCGGGTCACGGCCAGACAGGCGAGGACGTCGTTGCCGTCGACGCGGATGCCGGGGAAGCCGAAGCCGCGGGCGCGCTGGTAGAGCGGGACGCGGGTCTGCTTCTCGGTGGGCTCGGAGATGGCCCACTGGTTGTTCTGGCAGAAGAACACGACCGGGGCGTTGTAGACCGAGGAGAAGACGAACGACTCGTTGACGTCGCCCTGGCTGGAGGCGCCGTCGCCGAAGTAGGCGATCACGGCGGAGTCCGCGCCGTCCTTGGCGATGCCCATGGCGTAGCCGGTGGCGTGCAGGGTCTGCGAGCCGAGGACGATCGTGTACAGGTGGAAGTTGTTGCTGTTGGGGTCCCAGCCGCCGTTGTTCACACCGCGGAACATGCCGAGGAGGTTGGTCGGGTCGACCCCGCGGCACCAGGCGACGCCGTGCTCGCGATAGGTCGGGAAGACGTAGTCGTCGTCCCGCAGCGCGCGGCCGGAGCCGATCTGGGCGGCCTCCTGGCCGAGCAGCGAGGCCCACAGGCCCAGCTCGCCCTGCCGCTGCAGGGCGGTGGCCTCGGCATCGAAGCGGCGGGTGAGCACCATGTCGCGGTAGAGGCCGCGCAGCTCCTCGGCGCTCAGGTCGATGTCGTACTCGGGGTGATGGACGCGCTCACCCTCGGGCGTCAGCAGCTGAATGAGCTCGGGCTCCGTCTGCTGCGGGGCCTGCGCCTTCTTCGCGGTCGCGCTGGTGGTGCGCTTGGTGCCGCTGCTGCGTCGCGTCGTCTTGCGCGCGGCAGTGCTCTCCACGGTCACGTGCGTGCTCCTCCGTCGGTCCGGCCCCCGGGTTCGCCGGTCAGGGCCAGTGCGGCTCCGCCCTGTCCGTACCCTTCGCACGGGGTGGGTGCGACGCGGCCGGGGTCGGGCGTGACAGGTGCCCCGGCGTACGCCGTCACTGGCACGTTACCCACAGCGCAACAATTCTGCGAAACCCCACTTGACCTGCAATTTTGCTTGGATTTCCAAGTAAATCGAGAAAAGCGGGACTCGTCCCTGGTCAGCGCATGGACAAGCGCCCGACGGCGTCGTCGGAACACCCGGCACGTTATCCCGGGCACCCCGGGCGCGGGAAGAGCCAATATGTGAGACTGACCTCGTGCGCGAAGAAGGAAAAATCCGGGTATTTCTGCTGGACGACCACGAGGTCGTGCGGCGCGGCGTCCACGAGCTGCTGTCCGTCGAGGACGACATCGAGGTGGTCGGCGAGGCCGGCACCGCCGCAGACGCCCTGGTCAGGATCCCCGCGACCCGCCCCGACGTCGCCGTGCTCGACGTCCGGCTCCCGGACGGCAGCGGGGTGGAGGTGTGCCGCGAGGTCCGCTCCCAGGACGATGCGATCAAGTGCCTGATGCTCACCTCGTACGCCGACGACGAGGCCCTCTTCGACGCGATCATGGCCGGAGCCTCGGGTTATGTCCTCAAGGCCATCCGCGGCAACGAGCTCCTGAACGCGGTCCGGGACGTCGCCGCCGGCCGGTCGCTGCTCGACCCGGTGGCCACCGCGCGGGTCCTGGAGCGGCTGCGGGACGGCAGCGGCCCGAAGGGCGACGACCGGCTCGCCCGTCTCACCGAGCAGGAGCGCAAGATCCTCGATCTGATCGGCGAGGGCCTGACCAACCGGGCCATCGGCGAGCGCCTCCACCTCGCGGAGAAGACGATCAAGAACTATGTCTCCAGCCTGCTGTCGAAGCTGGGCATGGAGCGCCGTTCCCAGGCCGCCGCGTACGTGGCGCGGATGCAGGCGGAACGCCGCTAGGGCCTGTCCGGACAGACCCCGGGTCATGCCCTCGGCCTGTCCGGTTTCCGTTCATCCGAACGGGTGCGATCCGGGCCGGCCGGCCCGGATTCGGGACCTACGTCCTGCCGAACCGGGGCAGGGGCCCCTTTTCCGACACCGTGCCGGTGGCGGAGAGTGGAACCATGTCCATCGAGGAGATCCGCGCCATCGAGCTGCTGAACCGTGTGGCGTACGGGCGGCTGGCCACGAGCATGCGGGCGATGCCCTTCGTCGCCCCGGCCCGCCACGTCGTGGCCGGCGGCCGCGTCCTGATCCGGCTGCACCGGGGCCTCGGCTACCACCGGGCCTGCAACGGCAGCGTCGTCGCGTACGGCGCGGACAACCTGCACTCGGGCGAGGAGCACCTGTGGTCGGTGCAGTTCACCGGCACCGCCGAGATCATCGAGCCCACCGCCGAGGAGCGGGCGGCCTTCGGCACGGAGCCCACGACCGTGGACGGCGAGCCCTTCGAGCCGGTCTACATGCGCGTCGAGCCCCAGTTCGTCACCGTGCACACCCTCGACCACCCGGCCGGGCAGAGCGCTCCCTCCACCGGGCGACAACTCCACCACGTAGCGTGATCTAACATCTGCGGAGTGCCGCGCTCATCTGTACCCCCGGCCCCGCGCCTCCCCGCTCCGCCCGTACGCGCCCTGCTGCGCCGCTACCCCGGCGCCGGCGATCCGCTGTCCTGCCAGCCCGTGGCCCAGGGCCTGCTGAACCGCGGCTACCGGCTCGCCACCACCCGCGGCGCCTACTTCCTCAAGCAGCACGTGGACGCCAGGACCGCCGACCGGGACACCATCGTGCGCCAGCACCGGGCCACCCAGCGGCTGCACGCCCTCGGTCTGCCCGTCGCCCCGCCGCTCCCCGACGGCCGCGGCCGCACCGTCGCCGTCATCGGCGGCCGCTGCTACGCCCTCCACCCCTGGATCGACGGCCGGCACCGCGACGGCGGCCAGCTGTCGGCCGGCGGCTGCCGCCGGCTCGGCGGCCTCCTCGGCCGGGTGCACACCGGCCTCGACCGGGTCATGGGGTCCCCCGCGGAGTCCCCCGTGCCCGACCGGGGCCACGAGAGCGCCCGCCCCGAGGACACCTTCCGGCTCATCGACGACCTCCTGCGCCTGGTCCGCGCCCGCCGCCCGCGCGACGGCTTCGACGAGCTCGCCGAGCACCGGCTGCTCGAACGCCGGGTGCTGCTCGCCGCGCACGCCCACCGCCGCCCGCCGGCCGCCGCCGCGACCGGCTGGGTGCACGGCGACTTCCACCCCTTCAACCTGCTCTACCGGGGCGCCGAACCGGCCGCGATCGTCGACTGGGACCGGCTCGGGATGCGCCCCCGCGCCGAGGAGGCGGTCCGGGCCGCCGCGATCTTCTTCGTACGGCCGGCGGGCGAACTGGCCCTGGACAAGGTGCGGGCGTACGCGCGGGCCTACCGCCGCGCGACGGGCGCGGACGGCGCCGAGCTGGCCGCGGCGGTGGAACGGGTGTGGTGGGAGCGGCTCAACGACTTCTGGACGCTGCGCTGGCGCTACCAGCTGCACGACCGCAGGGCCGACCTGCTGTTCCCCGCGGTGTCGGCCCTGGCGGTGTGGTGGACCCGTGAGTACGAGGCGGTGCGCGACGCGTTCACGGGGTGAGAGCGGCGGGGTCAGCCGCCGGTGGTGCCGGTCGAGGTGCCGGACGAGGTTCCGGTGGACGTGCCCGTGGAGGCCCCGGTGGAGGTACCCGTCGAGGTGCCGGTCGTACCGGACGAGGTGCCGGTCGTCGAGCCTTCCGACGTACCCGTCGAAGTCCCGGTCGACGTGCCCGAGGACGAGCCCTCGGTGGTGCCCTCCGTCGTGCCTTCCGTCGTACCCGTACTCGTGCCCGTACCGCCGTCCGTCGAACCCGTCGGCTCGCTCGTCGGCTCCTGCGTCTTCGTGGGCTCGTGCGTCGGCTCCCGCGTCCACGTCTTCGTGGGCGGAGTCCACGGCTGGTCGTTGCCGCCGCTCGACGAGTCGGGCGACTCGGTCTCGTCGCTCGGCTCGTCCGACGGGGTCGGCGACTCGTTCTTGGTGGACGGGGAGTCGGTGACCGTCGGCTGCTTCGTGTTGCCGCCGTCGCCCTTGTCGCCGGCCTTGTCCAGCGCGTACGCCACGCCCGCGATCATCGCGATCAGCGCGAGCGCCAGGAACAGCAGCACCTTGCCGCGGCCGCCCTTGTTCCCGTTGCCGCCCGCCGCGCCGTAGCCGTCCTGGCCGTAACCGCCGTGGCCGCCATGGCCGCCGTCGTAGCCCCCGGAGCCGTAACCCGCGGCGCCGTCCTCGGGGTTGAGCGGCGGCAGGATCGGGCCCTGCGCGGTGTCGTGGTGCATGGGGTGGCCGAGCACCGAGGTCGCGGCGACGCCGCCGACCGGCGTGTGCATGCCGTCGTGCGTCTCGACCGGGCCGGTGTTCCACATGCCGGTGTGGCCGCCCTGCTCCTGGAGCATCTGCAGCCCGTACTGGATCAGGCCGCGCATCTCCTCGGCGCTCTGGAACCGGTCGTCCGGGTCCTTCGCGAGCGAGCGCATCACCAGGCCGTCCAGCTCCGGCGGCGCGGCCTGCGCGACGTCGGACGGCGGGATCGGCGTGTCCTGGACGTGCTGGTAGACCACCGACAGCGGGGTCTCGCCGGTGAACGGGGGCCGCAGCGCCAGGAGTTCGTAGAGCAGACAGCCCGTCGCGTACAGGTCGGAGCGGTGGTCGACGGCCTTGCCGAGCGCCTGTTCGGGGGAGAGGTACTGCGGCGTGCCCATGACCATGCCGGTCTGCGTCATGGTCGACTGCGCGCCGTGCAGGGCGCGCGCGATGCCGAAGTCCATGACCTTGACCGCACCGGTGTGGGTGATGATGACGTTGGCCGGCTTGATGTCCCGGTGCACGATGCCGTGCTGGTGGGAGTAGGCCAGCGCCTCCAGGACGCCGGAGACGATGATGAGCGCCTGCTCGGGACCGGGCGCCTCGGCGCTGATCAGCAGGTCGCGGATGGTGCGGCCCTCGACCAGCTCCATCACGATGTAGGGCACGGACTGACCGCCGACGAAGTCCTCGCCGGAGTCGTACACGGCCACGATCGCATGGTGGTTGAGGCCGGCGACCGACTGGGCCTCGCGCGTGAAGCGGGCCTTGGAGACCGGGTCCTCGGCGAGATCGGCGCGCAGCAGCTTCACCGCGACCGTGCGGCCGAGCCGCACGTCCTCGGCGGCGAACACCTCGGCCATGCCGCCACGGCCCAGACGGTGGGTCAGCCGGTAGCGTCCGTCGCCGACGACGCCTCCGACGCCCCAGGACTCGGCGGACGCGTCCGGCACTCCGCCACCAGCTTCGGATTCGGGTGCCATCAGTCCTCGCCGTCGTCTGTTGTGCCGTGTCCAGTCGTCACGCTACAGGCTCCGTACGACATCACGGTCCGCCATGAATGGGCCATCCCACTCCCTGCACGTACGCCTGTGCAAATCCATGGCGTTCCTGTCACGCTTCCGGGACATTCGCTGTGCGGAGGGTCACGGATCGGGCACCGAAGCGGGGCGCGGCTTGACGTGTCACTGCCCTCGGGCAGACTTGGCCAGGAAATTCCGGATCAGCGCCGCCACGCGCGCGTAGGGGGAAGCACGAGATGAGCCAGGACGGCGCACAGGGCCGCTATGCGGGCGGTTCGGTCGCGGGCGGCCGGTACCAGCTGCGCGACCTGCTCGGCGAGGGCGGCATGGCGTCCGTCTACCTTGCGTACGACAGCGCGCTCGACCGCCAGGTCGCGATCAAGACGCTGCACACCGAGCTCGGCCGCGAACAGTCCTTCCGCGAACGCTTCCGCCGCGAGGCACAGGCCGTCGCCAAGCTGTCGCACACCAACATCGTGTCGGTCTTCGACACCGGCGAGGACAGCCTCGACGGCGCCGTCATGCCGTACATCGTCATGGAGTACGTGGAGGGCCAGCCGCTCGGCTCGGTGCTCGCCGCGGATGTGCAGCAGTACGGCGCGATGCCGGCCGACAAGGCGCTGAAGGTCACCGCGGACGTGCTCGCGGCCCTGGAGACCAGCCACGAAATGGGCCTGGTCCACCGGGACATCAAGCCGGGCAACGTGATGATGACCAAGCGCGGCGTGGTCAAGGTCATGGACTTCGGCATCGCCCGCGCCATGCAGTCCGGGGTCACCTCGATGACCCAGACCGGCATGGTCGTCGGCACCCCGCAGTACCTCTCCCCCGAGCAGGCCCTGGGCCGCGGCGTCGACGCCCGCTCCGACCTGTACTCGGTCGGCATCATGCTCTTCCAGCTGCTGACGGGCCGGCTGCCCTTCGACGCGGACTCGCCGCTGGCCATCGCCTACGCGCACGTCCAGGAGGAGCCGGTCGCGCCGTCAACGGTGAACCGTTCGGTCACCCCCGCGATGGACGCGCTGGTGGCCCGCGCCCTGAAGAAGAACCCGAACGAGCGGTTCCCGAGCGCCGCCGCCATGCGCGACGAGTGCCTGCGGGTGCTGTCCGCCGGGCAGACCGGCGCGCCGGTGATCGTCGCGGGCGGCCCGGTGCAGAGCGGTTCGGGCGTCGGCTCGGCGGTCTTCCCGCCGGTCGGCCAGACCCCGCCGCCGTCCACGCACGGCATGCAGACCCCGTACCAGGCGCCGATGCCGCACACCCCGCAGCCCGGGCCGTACGGCGTCCCGACCCCGGCGCCCGCTCCTTCCTACGGGTATCCGCAGACGCCGGCCCCGGCGCCCGTCTACCAGACCCCGGCGCCCCTGCCGACGCCCGCGCCCGGCCCGTACACGGTCCAGTCGCACGTGGGCGGCACCGGTGCGGGTGGCGGTGGCCTGAGCCGCAACAAGATCGCCATCGGTGCGATCGCCCTGATCGTCGTGGCCGGCACCATCACCGGCATCTCGTTGATGGACCGGGACTCCGGGAAGGACACGGGCGGCGGCGGCAACGCGGACCCGAGCCAGACGACCAGCAGCGCCCCCGGTCACAAGGGCCCGGACTACAGCAAGACCATCGACACCAAGAAGTGCACCGAGCCGCGCGAGTCGAGCAGCGACCCGGACAAGTTCGAGGTGCCGGACTTCACCTACAAGAACCTTGAGTCGGTGAAGGCGTGCATCCAGGCCGCCGGCTGGAAGATCAAGGCGGAGTCGTCGGTGGACGAGGCCACCTACGGCCAGGGCACGGTCATGACGCAGTACCCGCGCCAGGGCACGGACATCAGCAAGGACGACGCCGAGTTCAACCTCGAGATCTCCACCGGCAACCCGCCGCAGTAGCCGTCCGGTAGCCGTCCGACCTGGGGTCCCGGGTAGGACCACCCACGGGTGGGCCTGTCCGGGATGCCTGCTTTGCCCCGACATGTGACGCTGAGTTGAACAACTCGACTCGGCGGCTCGGTACGGGAGGGGGTCACCCGGTGACTCCAGGATCACGTCCTCGTGCGCGGGCGTTCGCGCCCGTCCTCGCCTGCTGGCTGGCGGCAGGCGCGGTCACACCGGCATACGGGGGCGAGGCCAACCCCACCCCCTCGCGCACGGCGACGGCCCCGGGCACCTCGCGCGGCGCGACCACGCCCGCCCCCTCGCCCAGCGGCTCCGCGTCGCCCTCCGCACCCTCCTCGGCCTCGCCCTCCGCGACCGGCTCCCCCGAGCCGCCCGGCTCCTCCGCGCCCGCGCCGAGCGGTTCCGCCAAGCCCTCCGGGACGGCCGGGGCGCACGGCTCCACCCCCGCCGCCTCCGCCTCCGGCGGCACGCCCTCCGGGCCGGCCGCGCCCAGCGATTCCGCCTCGCTCGCGGGCCGCGCGGCGGGGGAGGGCCGGGAGCGGCCCGGAAGGCCCGCCGCCCCCGCCGAGGAGGCGCCGACGAGTCCGGACGACTCCGCTCGTACCAAAACGGCAACAGAAGAGGAGCCGGAATCGAGCGCCGACGACCCGGTCGACGTCGTACCCGAGACGGACGCGCCGGTCGTGCCGAGCCCGCCCGATCAGCTTCCGGCGGCCGGCGCGGGGATCGGCGCGGAGAGCGCCGCACACCTCTCCGACCGGCAGATTCCCGTGCTCACCCTGGGCGTCGGGCTCGCCCTGGTCGGTCTCGGCATCGGTTTCCTCGGGATCCGGATGCGGCGCCGCTGAGTACCGGACCCGGCCCGGCCGGGCCGCCGGGTCCCCCTTGAGTCGGACCTTCCGGATCCGTCGTACGGCGCTTGTCCTCGCCGACTTACTCGGTATACATACTCGGTATGTCGATCCGCCACGGGCTTCTCGCCCTCCTCGAACGCGGTCCGCGCTACGGCTCGCAGCTCCGCACCGAGTTCGAGTCCCGCACCGGTTCCACCTGGCCGCTCAACGTGGGCCAGGTCTACACGACCCTCAACCGTCTCGAACGGGACGGGATGGTCGTCCAGGACGGGGAGGACGAGGCCGGCCACGCGCTCTACGCGATCACCGACAACGGGCGCACCGAGCTGCGCAGCTGGTTCGAGAACCCCGTGGACCGCACCAGTCCGGCCCGTGACGAGCTGGCCATCAAGCTCGCCATGGCCGTCGGGGCGCCCGGGGTCGACATCCGCGACGTCATCCAGTCGCAGCGCCGCCACACGGTGAAGGCCATGCAGGACTACACCCGGCTCAAGGCTCAGGCGATCACCGCCGTGGAGCGCGGCGGGGCCCAGGAACGCGACGACGTCGCCTGGCTCCTCGTCCTGGAGCAGCTGATCTTCCAGACCGAGGCCGAGGCGCGCTGGCTCGACCACTGCGAGGCGCGCCTGATCCGCCTCTCGGCGGCGGCCGCGGCGAAGGGAGAGGCGGCGGGGAACGCGGGCCCGGCAGGGGTCGCCACGGGGGCCGCCTCCACCCAGCGCACCGGCACCGCGCGGCGGCGCTGACCCGGCGCCGTACCCGCGCGTCCGACCGACCCGTAAGACCGGCCCGTAAGACCGACCGGCCCACGAGCCCGACCGGCCCGTAAGACCGACTCGTAAGACCGACCGGCCCACGAGCCCGACCGACCCGTAAGACCCACTGTCCCGTCCAGATCGTCCGATTCCGATCGAGACCCAGACCGTACGTACGTCCGGTGCCGTCAGCGGCCGCTCCGCACACGGCTGTTCGCCGGCGTACGCCCGAGGGGGATTCCATGACCACCGTCCAGCAGCAGCCCGTGCTGCGCCTGCACAACCTCACCCGAGTCCACGGCTCGGGTGCCACGGAGGTGCACGCCCTGCGCGGCGTCGACCTCGACGTCTACCCCGGCGAACTCGTCGCCGTCATGGGCCCGTCCGGCTCCGGCAAGTCGACGCTGCTGACCATCGCCGGCGGCCTCGACACCCCGAGCTCCGGCCAGGTCGTCGTCGAGGGCACCGACATCACCGCCGTGGGCCGCAAGGAGCTCGCCGCGCTGCGCCGCCGCAGCATCGGCTATGTCTTCCAGGACTACAACCTCATCCCGGCCCTGACCGCCGCCGAGAACGTGGCCCTGCCCCGCGAACTGGACGGGGTGTCCGCCCGCAAGGCCCGCACCGAGGCCCTCGCCGCGCTCGCCGAGATGGACCTCGGCCACCTCGCCGACCGCTTCCCCGACGAGATGTCCGGCGGCCAGCAGCAGCGCGTGGCCATCGCCCGCGCCCTGGTCGGCGACCGCCGTCTGGTGCTCGCCGACGAGCCCACCGGCGCCCTCGACTCCGAGACCGGCGAGTCCGTGCTCGCGCTGCTCCGCTCCCGCTGCGACGCGGGCGCCGCCGGCATCCTGGTCACCCACGAGCCGCGGTTCGCGGCCTGGGCCGACCGCGTGGTGTTCCTGCGGGACGGCTCCGTCGTCGACCAGACCGTGCGCAGCGAGGCCGACTCGCTCCTGACCGGCCGGGCGGCGCAGCAGTGACGACCTGGTTCCACTCCTGGCGGGCCGCGGTCCGCATCGCCCGCCGTGACGCCTGGCGCTCCAAGGGCCGCAGCTTCCTCGTCCTCGCGATGATCGCCCTGCCGATTCTCGGCGTGAGCGCCTTCCAACTGACCATCCGCAGCTCCGAACTCAGCGCCGAGCAGCGCCTTGAGCGCTCCATAGGCGCCGCCGACGCGCAGCTGACGGACGCCCAGATGGACGGCGTGCCGGTGCTCCAGGACCCCCAGGGCGAGCAGAACACTCCTGTCGAGGACTTCACCAAGTCCAACAAGCCCTGGCCCAGCGGTCCGACCGACGTCACCAAGGCCATCCCGGCCGGTTCGACGGTCCTCACCGACAGCCACGGCGGCGCCAAGCTGACCACCGTGCACGGTCTGCTGCAGACCCAGGTGCGCGAGCTGAAGGCCGCCGACCCGATGGCGCGCGGCATCATGACCCTCACCGAGGGCCGCTTCCCCGAGAAGGACGACGAGCTCGCCGCGAGCACCGCGTTCCTGAAGAGCAGCGGGCTCACCGTCGGTTCGGCCCTCACCGCCCGCGGTTTCGACCGCGAGTACCGGATCACGGGCGCCTACGAGCTGCCCAGCGACCTCAAGACCGAGGAGGTCAACGCCCTGCCGGGGGCCTTCCTCGCGCCGTACGCGGCCGCCGTCGAGAAGGCCGGCCTCCCGAAGCCCGACGTCTCCACCACCTATCTGGTGACGAAGTCCGGTGGTTTCACGTGGAACATGGTCCAGGAGATCAACAAGAAGGGCGTCCTGGTCGTCTCGCGCGCGGTCACTCTCGACCCGCCCGCCGACTCCGAGGTCCCGCTCTACCAGCGGGACGACTTCCACCGCTACGAGGACAGCGCCGCGGGCAACGCCGCCGCGCTGGCCGCCGTCGCCACCGTGGTCGGCCTCGCGATGCTGGAGATCTGTCTGCTCGCCGGCCCGGCCTTCGCCGTCGGCGCCCGCCGCTCCCGCCGCCAGCTCGGTCTCGTCGGCGCCAACGGCGGCAACCGCAGCCACATCCGGGCCATCGTGCTGAGCGGCGGCCTGGTCATCGGTGTCGCCGCGGCCCTCGTCGGCACGGCCCTCGCCCTGCTCCTCACCTTCGCGCTCCGGCCGCTCCTGGAGGAGTACATGGGGGCGCGGTTCGGCGGCTTCACCATCCGGCCGCTGGAACTGCTCGGGATCGCCGGGCTCGCCGTCCTGACCGGTCTGCTGTCCGCGATCGTCCCGGCGGTCACCGCCTCCCGGCAGACCGTCCTCGCCTCCCTCACCGGCCGCCGCGGCGTCCGCCGCTCCAGCAGGGTGCTGCCCGTCCTCGGCCTGATCGCCGTCGCCCTCGGCGCCACGATCGCGCTGTACGGCTCGCTCTTCACCGAGCAGTTCCTCATCGTCGCGGGCGGCTCGGCCATCGCCGAACTGGGCGTGGTCGCCCTGACCCCGGCCCTGGTCGGACTGTTCGGGCGCAGTGGGCGCTGGCTGCCGCTGTCGCCGCGGCTCGCGCTGCGCGACGCCGTGCGCAACCGGGGCCGTACGGCCCCGGCCGTCGCCGCCGTCCTCGCGGCCGTCGCGGGCACCGTCGCCGTCTCCACGTACGCCGCGAGCGGCGACGCGGGAGACAGGGCGGAGTACCAGCCGAAGCTGCCGTACGGCGCCGTCGCCGCCATCGTCACCGAGGAGGGCGGGCGGGACGCGCCGGCCGTCCGCGAGGCCGTGCAGCGCTTCTTCCCCGTCGACTCCCGGGTCGACGTGTCCCGGATCGCCGTCGGCAAGCCGGGCTGCGACAGCTGGGGCGGCGGCCAGGGCTGCGGCCGCTTCGAGGTCGTCACCCCCAAGGCCAACGAGTGCCCGTTCTGGGTGCAGATGCCGGACGGGTCCGACCCCTCGGAGCGCTTCACCCCGGCACAGCGCACCAAGCTGCGCCAGGACGACTGGCGTTGCCAGGGCATGCGGGGCGAAGGCGTCTACGTGGAGGGCGGCATGCTCATCGCGGACGCCCCGATCCTGAAGGTCCTCGGCATCACCGACCCGGGCGCCGCCAAGGCCCTCGCCGAGGGGAAGCTGGTCAGCTTCAGCGCGCCGCAGGTCGACAGGACGAACAACACCGTCGGCGTCCGGCTGATCACCGACACGGCGGCCTACGACAAGGCCTCCCAGGACAACAAGCCGCTGCCCGGCGAGATCAAGTCCCTGCCCGCCTACCAGGTGCCCGGCGAGCCGCTCTCGTACGGCGTGCAGAGCATCCTCACCCCCGCCGCCGCCAAGGCCGCCGGACTGACGACCACCCCCATGGGCGCGTACTTCACCACCGACCGGCTGCCGAGCACCGAGCAGCGGCAGAAGCTCGACGGCGAGATCGCCAAGCTGGGCAGCCAGGTCGACCTCACCCTGGAGGAGGGCTACGTCAGCAAGAACAGCCTGGTGCTGCTCGCGCTGACCGTCTTCGCCGGCCTGGTCACCATCGGCGCGGCCGGCATCGCCACCGGCCTCGCCCAGGCGGACGCCGAGGCCGATCTGAAGACGCTGTCCGCGGTGGGGGCCCCGCCCCGGGTGCGCCGCACCCTCAGCGGCTTCCAGTGCGGAGTCGTCGCGGCGATGGGTGTGATCCTCGGCTCCGCCGCCGGTGTGCTGCCCGCCATCGGGCTCCGGCTCGCCGAGGAGCGGCAGGCGGTCCGCTTCTACGAGCAGACCCTGGCCGAGGGCTGGGGCGGCCCCGACGGGCCGCCGGTCATGCCGATCGTCGTGCCCTGGGAGACGCTCGCCGCGCTCCTGGTGGCCGTTCCGCTCGGCGCCGCCCTGCTCGCGGCCCTGGTGACCCGCTCCCGCGGGGCGCTGGCCCGCCGCGCCGCGCACTGACGTTCGTTGCCGGGTCGTTGCCGACTGTGCCCCCGGAGGAGGGTGGATCACCCTCCTCCGGGGGCACACCGTGTGATGAAGCGTGTGTGCGAGAGAATGGCGGCATGGAGATGCCGAGGAATGACAGGTCGCAGGAGAGCCCCCAGGTCCTCATCGTGGGCCAGGACGGGATGGCGCTCGGCGGCACTCAGGGTGACGACGAATCCCGCGAGGTCCCGGTGACGGAAATGGTCGAGCAGCCTGCGAAGGTCATGCGGATCGGCAGCATGATCAAGCAGCTTCTGGAGGAGGTCAGGGCGGCACCTCTCGACGAGGCCAGCCGCGTACGGCTCAAGGAGATCCACGCCAGCTCGGTGAAGGAGCTGGAGGACGGGCTCGCTCCGGAGCTCGTGGAGGAACTGGAGCGGCTCTCCCTGCCGTTCACCGACGAGGCCATCCCCTCCGACTCGGAACTGCGCATCGCGCAGGCCCAGTTGGTCGGCTGGCTCGAAGGCCTCTTCCACGGCATCCAGACGGCGCTGTTCGCCCAGCAGATGGCGGCCCGCGCCCAGTTGGAGCAGATGCGCCGCGCACTGCCGCCCGGCGCGCCGCACGACGATGACGACGACCACGGCCCGCAGCGCGGGCGGGCGGTCGGCTCGGGGCCGTACCTGTAGAGGGTCTTGTCCCTGTACGGCCTGGGGCCCGGTACGGGCGGTGGAAGCCGCTCGTACCGGGCCTCTTCGTGTGGGGGTCCAGGTGCGGGTGTGTCAGGCCTTCGGCGCCACCAGCAGCACCTTGCCGACGTGGCCGCTCGCCTCGACGACCCGGTGGGCCTCGGCGACGTCCGTCAGGGGCACGGTGCGGTCCACGACGGGGGTGACGGTGCCCGCGGCGACCAGCGGCCACACGTGCTCGCGGACGGCGGCGACCACCGCCGCCTTCTCCGCCGGCGGCCGGGCGCGCAGGGTGGTCGCGAGGACCGCGGCCCGCTTGGCCATCAGGGCGGCCAGGTTGAGCTCGCCCTTGACGCCGCCCTGCAGACCGATGACGACCAGACGCCCGTTGACCGCCAGGGCCTTGATGTTCCGGTCCAGGTACTTGGCGCCGACGATGTCCAGGATGACGTCCGCCCCGGCCCCGTCGGTCGCCTTGTGCAGCTCCTCGACGAAGTCCTGCTCGCGGTAGTCGATGAGGATGTCCGCGCCCAACTCGGCGCAGCGGGCCAGTTTCTCGGGTCCGCCGGCGGTGACCGCGACCCGCGCGCCGACCGCCTTGGCCAGCTGGATCGCCATGGTGCCGATACCGCTCGCCCCGCCGTGCACGAGGAGCGTCTCGCCGGGCCGCAGATGGGCCAGCATGAAGACGTTCGACCAGACCGTGCAGGCCACTTCGGGCAGCGCGGCGGCCGTCACCAGGTCCACGCCCTCCGGCCGGGGCAGCAACTGCCCGACGGGTACGGCGACCTTCTCGGCGTACCCGCCGCCGACGAGCAGCGCGCAGACCTCGTCGCCGACGGCCCAGCCGGAGACACCGGGACCGAGCGCGACGATCCGGCCCGCGCATTCGAGACCGGGGTACGGGGAGCTGCCGGGCGGCGGGTCGTAGAACCCCTGGCGCTGGAGCAGATCGGCACGGTTGACGGCGCTCGCCACCACCTCGACGAGCACTTCGCCCTCGGCGGGGACGGGGTCCGGCACCTCGGCCCACACCAGCGCCTCGGGCCCGCCGGGTTCCGGAATCGTGATCGCATGCATGTCGGCGAGGCTACTCCGGGACCGGGCGGCGGGGCGGGCGGCGGCCCGACGGGGGCGACGGGGTGTGGGGCCCGGCGGGAGCGACGGGTGTGGGGCCCGGTGGGGGTCAGTCCTCGGCGGGCGTCGTGAGCGGCGTGACGGGCGCGGCCCGCACGATGGTGATCACCCGGTCGGTGAGCTGGAGCGGGCTGGCTGCGGGGTCGTCGTAACCGATCAGCCGGTGACCGCGCAGCACGCTCACCACCAGGTCGTTCGTCTCCCGGACGCCGCGGCCGGCCTCGGCCTTGGTCACCGGGCGCTCGACCAGGTCCAGCCCGGAGCCCTGCTGGATCAGGTCCTCCATCACGGTGCCCGCGCTGGGGCTGAGCACCGACAGACCGAGCAGCCGGCCGGCGGCGCTGGCGCTGGTGATCACGGCGTCCGCGCCGGACTGGCGCAGCAGCGGCGCGTTCTCCTCCTCGCGGACCGCGGCGACGATCTTCGCGCCCCGGTTGAGCTGGCGGGCCGTCAGGGTGACCAGGACGGCCGTGTCGTCGCGCTGGGTGGCGATGACGATCTGACGGGCCTTCTGCACCTCGGCGCGGAGCAGCACATCGGTGCGGGTCGCGTCGCCGACGACGCCGACGAAACCGTCGGCGTTGGCCGCCTCGATCACCTTCGTCGACGGGTCGACGATGACGATCTGGTCCTTGCGCAGCCCGGTCGCGCACAGCGTCTGGATCGCCGAACGCCCCTTGGTGCCGAACCCGACGATGACGGTGTGCTCGCGCAAGGTGGCCCTCCAGCGGTTCAGCCGGAACTCCTCCCGGGTCCGCTCCGTGAGGACCTCCAGGGTGGTGCCGACCAGGATGATCAGGAACAGCACGCGCAGCGGCGTGACCAGCAGGATATTCGCGAGCCGCGCCGAGTCGCCGTACGGGACGATGTCGCCGTAGCCCGTGGTGGAGAGGGTGACGGTCGCGTAGTAGGCGCAGTCGAGGAAGTCGAGCGTGCCGTCGGCGTTGTCGTGGTAGCCGTCGCGGTCGGCGTAGACGATGAGGACGGTGGCGACCAGTACGCCGAGGGCCATGAGGAGGCGCTTGCCGACCTGGCGCAGCGGCTTCTCGACCACCCTGCGGGGCAGGGTGACCCGGGGGCCCGACACCCGCTCGTCGGCCTGCCGCGCCATCGCGTCCCGGCTGGGAAGTTTCACGTGAAACATGCCCCTTCGTCCGCCGCGCCGCCGTCCGCCGCGCCGTCGTCCGCCGTCCCGAGGAGGCCCGCGAGCCAGGGGAGGTCGAGCACCCGCAGCGTCTGCCCGGCGGCGGCGCCCCCGGGCGGCACCACGGCCATGCCGTCGGCGGCGGCGATTCCTCGGAGCATCGCGGGCCCGTGATAGCGCAGCGGCATGGCCTCGCCTCCGTCGCGGACGACCGGCACGAGCCGGGTGTCGTACGGGTGCCCCTGGATCTCCTCGCGTACCTCCAGGCGGTACGGGGCGGGGCCCGGCCGTCCGGCGAGCGCGCGCAGCAGCGGCTCGGCCAGCGTCAGCAGCCCGGACACGGCGGCCAGCGGGTTGCCGGGCAGGCCCACCAGATGGCGGGCACCGGGGAGCGCGGCGAGCAGCATGGGGTGCCCGGGGCGCACCTTCACACCGTCGACCAGCAGCGTGGCACCGGCCTTGGCGAGCACCGGGTGCACATGGTCGACCGGTCCGGCGGCGGTCCCGCCGGTGGTGATCACGACGTCGGCGGCGGAGCCGGTGACGGCCGCGAACAGCGCCTCGGCGTCGTCGCCGATCCGGCGGGTGCCCAGGACCTCGGCGCCGAGTCCGCGCAGCCAGGGGCCGAGCATGGGACCGAGAGCGTCCCGGATCAGGCCCTCGTGGGGCAGCCCGGCGGTGAGGAGTTCGTCACCGAGGACCAGCACCTCCACCCGGGGGCGCGGGTGCACGGTCAGTTCGTCGTAGCCGGCCGCGGCGGCGAGACCGAGGACGGCGGGGCTCACGATGCCGCCGGCGGGCAGCAGCCGGTCGCCGGTGCGGCACTCCTGGCCGCGCGGGCGGATGTCCTGACCGTGCGTCACGGTCCGCAGGGCGTGCAGCCGGCCGCCGGCGTCGGTACGGGCGTGCTCGCTGCGCACGACGGCGGTCGCGCCGGCCGGCACCCGGGCGCCGGTGGCGATCCGCACGGCGTCGCCGTCGGCGAGCTCGGCGGCCCCCGCGTGTCCGGCGAGGACGGCGCCCTCGGCGTCGATCCACCAGGGCCCGGGGCCCGCGACGGCCCAGCCGTCCATGGCGGAGGTGTCGAAGGAGGGCAGATCGGTGAGCGCCCGCAACGGCTCGGCCAGCACCCTCCCGAGCGCCCGGCCCAGCGGCACCGTCACGGGTCGCGGCGCCGTCCCCGCCCGGGCGGCCTCCGCCCCGGCACGCGCCGCGACCGCCCCGGCCTCGGGCCACGGGGTGGCCGCATGCCGCTCGGCGCGGGGGCCGGGGGTGGCGGGTCGGGGGTGGTCGGCGGATCGGCCGGGGTCGACGGCCTTGGCGGGGGGCGCCTGCGGCGCCGGACGCGCAGGGTCGGCGGAGTCGCCGGCCTCGGCGCGGCCGACGGCCTTGCCGGGTGCGGGTGCGGGCGCGGGCGCGGGTGCGCCAGGCGTCTGCGGCGCGGGAGCCACGGAACCGGCGGGCCCGACGGACTCGCCAGGACCGACAGGCTCTTCGGCCTTGGCGGACTCGGGTGCGCCGGGCGACTGCGGCGCCTGGGGCGACTGGGACGCCGCGGGCGCGGAATCGGTTCGGCGGCGGCCGACGAGGGCGAGGGCGTCCTCCACGCCGTCGTCGGGCACGCGCTCCTTCATCGTCATCCGGCCTCGTCCTGCTCGGCCGCCCAGCGCTGGGCGAGCGCGGCGGCCTTGGCCGCGGCCTGGGCGACGGCCTCCCGGCCGCCGCCGGCCCCGGCGGCGCTCGCCGCCGCGTACCCGACCAGGAAGGTGGTCAGCGGCGCGGCCGGGCGGGCGACGCCGTGCGCGGCGTCGCGGGCCAGGTCGAGCAACAGACCGGTGTCGACGTCCAGGTCGATGCCCAGTTCGTCCTTGACTGCGGTGATCCATTCATCCAGCACGGTCCCATGCTCCCTGATCCTCGCCCGGGCCGTGACGATGTCCTGCCAGGTGTCGCAGTCGAAGGAGGCCGCACCCCCGGCGGGCACCCGCACGATCCGCAGTTCTCCGGTGACCCGGCGCAGCGGAAGCCCCGCCGGCCCCCCGTGCGCGCCCACGGCCCGCGCCAGCGCCCGCCGCAGCGCCCCGGCCCGATACACCGCCACCAGCGGCTGCTCCCGGCCGTCGGCGTCGACGGTGACGGCGCCCTCGGCCTCGGGCGCGGCCTCCAGCGCGGTCACCAGGAGCCGCGCGGCGGCGGCGTCGAAGAACGGCAGGTCGGCGGAGAGCACCAGGACGAGCGGGGCGGCGGTATCGGAGTCGGCGCCATGGTCCGGGCCGTGGTCCGGGCCGTGGTCCGGGCCGGCGCCGGAGCCGGTCGTACTGGCACGGGCGGCGAGCCGTGCGGATCCGGCCGGTCCGCCGGGCTCGGGGGATTCGGCGGGTTCGCCGGGTTCGGCGTGTTCGGCCGGTCCGCCGGGTTCGGCGAGGCGGCGCAGGCCGGCGTCGAGGGCGGCGACGGGGCCGCCGCCTGGCGGTTCCTCGCGGGTCCATTCGACGGGGCGGGCGGTGGCGCGCGGTGCGGCGACGACCACGGTGCGGCGGGCGTCGCGGCAGCCGGCGAGGACCCGGTCGAGCAGGGGCCGGCCGCCGACCCGTACTCCGGGCTTGTCGGCGCCGCCGAGGCGCCGGGCAGCGCCGCCGGCGAGCACGAGAGCGTCGTACGCGGGCGTCATACCGGCAAGTATGGTCCGGGCCCGGGCCGGCGGGGTCACCGGCCCGGATCGTGGAACGCGTCCGGGACCCGGCGTGGGGTTGGGTCCCGGACGAAGCCGCCGGGCGCCGGCCGGGGCCCCGTGCCCCGGCCGGTGTCGCTCCCGGCGGAGTCGTGTCGGTCGAGCGGCGGTCAGAGGGTGCGGAGCAGCACCGCCGGGTTCTCGACACAGTCGGCGACATAGCGCAGGAAGCCGCCGGCCGTACCGCCGTCGCACACCCGGTGGTCGAAGGTCAGCGACAGCTGCACCACCTGACGCACCGCCAGCTCGCCCTGGTGCACCCATGGCTTGGGCACGATCCGGCCGACGCCCAGCATGGCCGCCTCGGGGTGGTTGATGATCGGCGTGGAGCCGTCGACCCCGAACACCCCGTAGTTGTTCAGGGTGAAGGTGCCGCCGGTCAGGTCGGCGGGGGTGAGCGTCCCCTGCCGGGCCGCCTCGGTGAGCCGGGCGAACTCGGCGGTCAGCGACTCGGCGGTGCGCCCGCCGGCGTCCTTGACCACGGGGACGACCAGGCCGCGCTCGGTCTGGGCCGCGAAGCCGAGGTGCACACCGGGCAGCCGGACGATCTCCCGCGCGGCCGTGTCGACCGTGGAGTTGAGCTCCGGGAAGCGGCTCAGCGCGTGGGCGCAGATCCGGGCGAGCAGCGCGAGCACGGAGATCTTCGGCCCGCCCGCCGCGTTCATCGCCGCCCGCGCGCCCATGAGTTCGGTCGCGTCGGCGTCGACCCAGCAGGTCGCGTCGGGTATCTCGGTGCGGCTGCGCGACAGCTTGTCGGCGACGGCGCCGCGCACACCCCGCAGCGGTATCCGCTCCGCGTCGCGCGCCGGGAGAGCGGCCGGTGCGGCGGCGGACACCGGGGCGGGGGCGGCCGCCGTGGCGGCGGTGCGCTCGCGGACGGCGAGGGCGCCCTCCACGTCGGCGCGCAGGATCAGCCCCTCGGGTCCCGAACCGCGTACCTCCCGCAGGTCGAGCCCCCCGTCGCGGGCCAGCTTGCGCACCAGCGGCGAGATGACCGGCACCGGCCCGGCGGGCGCGGCCGGGGCCGCGGGCGCGGCGGCCGGCGCCGCGGCCTGGGCGGTGGGGGTGGCGTGGCGCACCCGGCGCCGCCGGGCGGCGGGCCCGGAGGTGCCGTAACCGACGAGGACGTTGCCCGAGTACTCCGAGGAGACCGCGGACTCGGAGTCGGCGGTGGAAGCCGTGGCCGCGGGGGCGGCCTGCTCGCCGGCCGGAGCGGCGTCCGGGCCGGGCGCGCCGCCGACGGCGACCGTGATCAGCGGGGCGCCGACCGGGAGTTCGGTGCCCTCCTCGCCGAAGCGGGCGGTGACCACGCCCCCGTACGGGCAGGGCACCTCGACCATCGCCTTGGCCGTCTCGACCTCGACGACCGGCTGGTCGATGGCGACGACGTCGCCGACGTTCACCAGCCAGCGCACGATCTCGGCCTCGGTGAGGCCCTCGCCGAGGTCGGGCAGCTTGAATTCGAGCACCTGGGCCATCAGCGCTCCGCCTCCCACTGGAGCCGGGCGACCGCGTCGAGGATCCGGTCGACACCCGGCAGGTGGTGCCGCTCCAGCATCGGCGGCGGGTAGGGGATGTCGAAGCCCGCGACCCGAAGCACCGGCGCCTCCAGGTGGTGGAAGCAGCGCTCGGTGACCCGGGCGGCGATCTCCGCGCCCGGTCCGGCGAAGCCGGTCGACTCGTGGACGACGACGGCCCGGCCGGTGCGCTTCACGGAGGCGGCCACGGTCTCGTCGTCGAAGGGGACGAGCGAGCGCAGGTCGACGACCTCCAGGTCCCAGCCCTCGGCCCGGGCGGCCTCGGCGGCCTCCAGGCAGACCGGCAGGGAGGGGCCGTAAGTGATGAGCGTGGCGCTGGTGCCGCGGCGGCGGACGACGGCCTTGCCAATCGGCTCGACGGCGGCCGGCGCCTCGGGTGACCAGTCGGCCTTCGACCAGTAGAGCCGCTTGGGCTCCAGGAAGACGACGGGGTCGTCGGAGGCGATGGCGGCGCGCAGCAGCCCGTAGGCGTCCTCGACGGTCGCCGGGGTGACGACGTGGAGGCCGGGCGTCGCCATGTAGTACGCCTCGGAGGAGTCGCTGTGGTGCTCGACGCCGCCGATCCCGCCGCCGTACGGCACACGCACCACGATCGGCATCGGCATGGCGCCCCGGGTGCGGTTGCGCATCCGGGAGACATGGCTGATCAGCTGCTCGAACGCCGGGTAGGCGAACGCGTCGAACTGCATCTCGACGACCGGGCGCAGCCCGTACATCGCCATGCCGACGGCCGTGCCGAGGATGCCCGCCTCGGCCAGCGGCGTGTCGGTGCAGCGGTCCTCGCCGAACTCCTTGGCGAGCCCGTCGGTGATCCGGAAGACGCCGCCGAGGGTGCCGACGTCCTCGCCCATGACGTGGACGGCGGGGTCCTCGGCCATCGCGTCGCGCATGGCACGCTGGAGCGCCTGCGCCATGGTGGCGGGCTTGGCCGCGGTCTTCGCGGCCGGCCGCGCTGTCGCGTGGGTGGTCATCCCGCCTCGCTCTCGGCGTCGAGCTCCGCCCGCAGCTGCGCCGCCTGCTCGCGCAGCTGCGCGGTCTTCTCGGCGTACACGTGGGCGAACAGGTCCATCGGGTCGAGCACCGGGTCGGCGTTCATGCGCTCGCGCAGGCGTGCGGCCATGGTCTCGGCCTCCTCGGCGGCGGCGCGGCGGCCGTCCTCGTCGAGGATTCCGCGCTCGGTGAGCTCCCGCTCCAGGATCAGGACCGGGTCGTGTGCCCGCCAGGCCTCGACCTCGCTGTCGCCGCGGTAGCGGGTGGCGTCGTCGGCGTTGGTGTGGGCGTCGATCCGGTAGGTGACGGCCTCGACCAGGGTGGGTCCGCCGCCGCGCCGGGCGCGGGCCACGGCCTCGCCGAGCACCTGGTGGACGGCGACCGCGTCGTTGCCGTCGACGAGCCGGCCGGGCATCCCGTATCCGACGGCCTTGTGGGCCAGGGACGGGGCGGCGGTCTGCTTGGCGAGCGGCACGGAGATCGCGAAGCCGTTGTTCTGCACGAGGAAGACCACGGGGGCCTGCCACACGGCGGCGAAGTTCAGCGCCTCGTGGAAGTCGCCCTCGCTGGTGCCGCCGTCGCCGACCATGGCGAGCGCGACCACGTCGTCGCCCTTGAGCCGGGCGGCGTGGGCGAGGCCCACCGCGTGCGGGAGCTGGGTGGCGAGCGGGGTGCTGAGCGGCGCTATGCGGTGCTCGCGCGGGTCGTAGCCGGTGTGCCAGTCGCCGCGCAGCAGGGTGAGGGCCTGCACGGGGTCCAGGCCGCGGGCGACGGCGGCGAGGGTGTCGCGGTACGAGGGGAAGAGCCAGTCCCGCTCTTCCAGGACCAGCGCGGCGGCGACCTCACTGGCCTCCTGGCCGGTGGTGGAGGGGTAGACGGCGAGGCGGCCCTGCTTGGTGAGCGCGGTCGCCTGCGCGTTGTACCGGCGGCCGCGGACGAGCTCCCGGTAGAGACGGCGCAGCAGCTCGGGGTCCGCGTCGGCCATCGCGTCCGTGCCGAGGACGCGCAGCGGCTCGGCGTCCGGCAGCAGCGGGGCGGGGTCGGTGCGCGGACGCCAGGCCGGCGGGGGCGTGGGCCGGTAGGCGCGGGCGGCACCGGGGGGCTCTTGGACTGTCGAACTGCGCTGTTGCAACGAGTCCACCTCCTCGTGGGAGCGGGCATAAGACCCGAAGGCGGGTGGCGCGGAATGTGGCGCGCCTCACCTACCGATTGTTCGGTCGTGGAGGCATTTTGGCTACAGGCACCTCCAGCCTGTGGACAAACGGTTCTCCACAGCCTGGGATGGATACAGGTCGTCCACGGGAGAGAGGCGGGGGGACATGGCGGATGAACAAATGGCCGACGTCGACGAGCACACGGACGGCGAGCCCCTGAACACGCCCCCCGGCGCCGCCCCGGCGGCCGGGACGGCGCCCGCGCCCATGGGGCCGTGGGGAGAGCGGGCGGGCCCGCCGCCGGGTCCGCAGGCCGGCCCTGCCATGGTCCCCCCGACGGGCCCGGCCCGCCCGCTGGACTCCGTCGACCGCGACATCCTGCGGCTGCTGCAGACCGACGGCCGGGCCTCGGTCCGCTCGGTGGCCGAGCGGGTGCACGTCTCCCGCGCCAACGCGTACGCGCGGATCAACCGGCTCATCGACGACGGCGTGATCCGCGGCTTCGGCGCCCGCGTCAACCACGAACGGGCCGGCCACGGCGCCTCCGCCTACATCACACTGAAGATCGTCCAGAACTCCTGGCGCACCGTGCGCCAACAGCTCCAGGCGCTCCCGGGGGCCGCGCACATCGCCCTGGTCAGCGGCGACTTCGACGTCCTGCTGCTCGTCCACACCCCGGACAACCGGACCCTGCGCGAGCTGGTCCTCACCCGCCTCCAGTCCATTCCCGAGGTGCTCTCCACCCGCACCCTGCTGGTCTTCGAGGAGACCGACATCGACCCGTACCCGGACCAGCGGGACTGAAGGGACGCGAGAGACGGGAGAGACGTGCGAAAACGCGTGAGGGCCCGGCCGGGATCGTCCCGGCCGGGCCCTCGTCCAGGTGTCTCTCAGCGAGCGGTGCGCAGCCCGTCGAAGGCGAGGTGCACGACGGTGTCCACCAGCTGAGCACGCTCGGGCGCGGAGTCGTGGTGCGGCCGGTACCACTCCACCAGCGAGTTGATCATGCCGAACAGCAGCCGGGTCGCCAGCCGGATGTCCAGGTCGGGCCGCAGGTCGCCGTCGGCGGCCGCCGCCTTCAGGAGCTCGGCCACCCGGTGGTCGAACTCGCGGCGCCGCTCCATGGCCCACCGCTCGGTCGCGGTGTTGCCGCGCACCCGCAGCAGCAGCGTCACGTACGGCAGCTCGGCGATCAGCACCTCGACGGTGCGCCGGGTCACGTACTCGACCCGCTCGACGGCCCGGCCGCGGTTCGCCGCCGGCTCGTCGAGGATGCCGAAGAGCCCGTCGAGGGCGCGGCTGACGGCCCGCCGCAGCAGCTCCTCCTTGCCGGCCACATGGTGGTAGATCGACGACTTGGAGATGCCCGCCGCCTTGGACAGGTGCTCCATCGACGTGCCGTCGTAGCCGCGCTCGATGAAGACCTGCACGGCGACCGAGAGCAGCGTCTCGGGGGTGTACGTGTCGCGTCTCGCGGTGGTCATGCGATCTCCTCCGCTTCCTCGGCGTACGCCCGGCGCACCAGGCCGAGGCTCGGCGCGTACCGGCCGGTCGGGTACCGCTCGTGCAGCGCGTGGAGCAGGGCCGCCGCGCGCCGGTGGCCGAGACGGCCGGCCCACTCCAGCGGACCGGCCGGGTAGTTGACCCCGAGGCGCATCGCGGTGTCCACGTCCTCGGCGGTGGCGACGCCCCGGTCGACCGCGTCGGCCGCCAGGTCCGCGAGCATCGCGACCGTGCGGGCCACGATCATCCCGGGCACGTCGCCGATCACGGACACCTGCTTGCCGAGCGCCTGGAAGAGGCCCACGGCCTCGGCGAGGCTCTCCGGGGAGATGTCCTCGCGGGCGGACAGGACGATCCTGCCCGCCTTCTCGTAGTCGAGCGCGAGGTCGAAGTAGACGACGTCCTCCTGGTGGTACTCGAAGGAGGTCTCGCCGTCCGCGAGGCTGAGCTTCCCGCCCGAGGGCAGCTCCACGAACCCGTCGCCCTTCTTGCGCCGGACGGCGACGCCGGCCCGCTCGAAGAGGTCCACCAGGGGCTGCGCGGGACCGAGGTCACCGCGCACCGTGATCCGCGCGGGCGCCTTCGCCGGTGCCGCGGTGTGCGGCTCGGGGCGCTCGGCGCCCTCCGCGTACGAGAACCAGCCGTGCCCGCTCTTGCGGCCGAGGCGGCCGGACTCGACGAGCCGGCGCTGGGCGAGCGAGGGCGTGAACTTGGGGTCCTGGAAGAAGGAGTCCCACACCGAGCGGGTCACGGCCTCGTTGACGTCCTGGCCGATGAGGTCGGTGAGCTCGAAGGGGCCCATCCTGAAGCCGCCGGACTCGCGCAGGGCCGCGTCGATGGTGGCAGGGTCGGCTGCGCCCTCCTCGTAGATCCGCAGCGCCTCCGCGTAGAAGGGGCGGGCGACGCGGTTCACGATGAAGCCGGGGGTGTCGGTGCAGCGCACCGGCGTCTTGCCCCAGTTCCTGGCCGTCTCGTACGCGCGCGTGGCGACGGCCGGGTCGGTGGCGAAGCCGCTGACGACCTCGACCAGCGGGAGCAGCGGGGCCGGGTTGAAGAAGTGCAGGCCGACGAAGCGGCCGGGGTGGGCGAGGCCGCCGGCGATGGCGGTCACCGACAGCGAGGAGGTGTTGGTGGCGAGCACGGCGTCCGCCGCGACGACCGCCTCCAGGTCGGCGAAGAGCCGCTGTTTGACGGGCAGCTGCTCGACGATCGCCTCGACGACCAGGGCGGCGTCGGCGAGCTCGGCGAGCGCGCCGGCCGCGTGCAGCCGGGCGACGGCCGCGTCCCGCTCCTCCTTGCCGAGCCGGCCCTTCTCGACCAGCCGGTCCAGGCGCCCGGCGACGCCGGCCACGGCCTCCTCGGCCCGGCCGGGGGCGCTGTCGTAGAGGCGTACGGGATGGCCGGCGACCAGGGCGACCTGGGCGATCCCCTGGCCCATGGTGCCCGTGCCGACGACGGCGACGACCTCGCTCTGGCCGATGCCGCCGGCTCCGGCTCCGTCGGCCGGCCCCGCGTCGCTCCCCTGGACGGGCGTATTGGCGCTCATAGGAGTGATCCTCCCCGATGGGTTCTCCACAGGATCGCCGGACCCCCTTGTCCCGACCGATCGTTCGGTTACTCTAACTCCGTACGCGTCTCCCTGCCCAGCTCGACGAGGAGTTGGTCCACCCATGGCCACCGCTCAGCTGACCACCGACCGTCTGGCCGAGAAGCACCGGTCCACGCTCGATCAGGCCCTCGCCACCATCCGCACCCGCGCCTACTGGTCCCCGTACCCGGAGCACCCGAAGGCCTACGGGGAGAACGGCTCGCTGGACGCCGCCGCGGGACTCGCCGCCTACCAGGAGCTGCTCGGCAAGCGCTTCGAGCTCGACCAGCCCGGCACGGACGGCTGGACCGGCGCCGAGACCTCGCCGTACGGTCCGGCGCTCGGCATCGAGTATCCGCACGCCGACCTCGACGTGCTGCTGCCGGCGATGCGCGCCGGACTGGGCGCCTGGCGCGACGCCGGCCCCGAGACCCGCGCCCTGGTGTGCCTGGAGATCCTCGCCCGGATCTCCGCCCGCACCCACGAGTTCGCCCACGCGGTCATGCACACCAGCGGCCAGGCCTTCATGATGGCGCTCCAGGCCGGCGGCCCGCACGCGCAGGACCGCGGCCTGGAGGCCGTGGCGTACGCGTTCGAGGAGCAGACCCGCACCCCGGCCGGCCGCGCCGCCTGGTCCAAGCCGCAGGGCAAGCGGGACCCGCTGGAGCTCAGCAAGGAGTTCACCCCGGTCGGCCGCGGTATCGCCCTGGTCATCGGCTGCAACACGTTCCCGACGTGGAACGGGTACCCGGGTCTGTTCGCCTCCCTGGCCACCGGCAACCCGGTCCTGGTCAAGCCGCACCCGCGCGCGGTGCTGCCGCTGGCGCTGACCGTCAAGATCGCCCGCGAGGTCCTCGCCGAGGCCGGTTTCGACCCGAACCTGGTGGCACTCGCCGCCGAGGCCCCGGGCGAGGGCATCGCCAAGACGCTGGCCGTCCGTCCGGAGATCCGGATCATCGACTACACCGGCTCGACCGCCTTCGGCGACTGGCTGGAGACCAACGCCCGCCAGGCGCAGGTCTACACGGAGAAGGCCGGCGTCAACACGGTCGTCGTCGACTCCACCGGCGACTACAAGGGCATGCTCTCCAACCTGGCCTTCTCGCTGTCCCTGTACAGCGGCCAGATGTGCACCACCCCGCAGAACCTGCTGATCCCCCGCGACGGCATCACCACCGACCAGGGCCCGAAGTCGTACGACGAGGTGGTCGCCGACCTCGCGGGCGCGGTCGGCGGTCTGCTCGGCGACGACGCCCGGGCGAACGCGCTGCTCGGCGCCCTGGTCAACCCGGACGTGAAGGCGCGCCTGGAGGCGGCGGCCGGTCTCGGCGAGGTGGCGCTGGCCTCCCGCGAGGTGCCGAACCCGGAGTTCCCGGACGCCGTGGTGCGCACCCCGGTCATCGTGAAGCTGGACGGCTCGAAGCCGGACGCCGAGGCGGCGTACTTCTCGGAGTGCTTCGGCCCGGTCTCGTTCGCGGTGTCGGTCGACTCGACCTCCGACGCGCTGGAGCTGCTGCGGCGCACGGTGCGCGAGAAGGGCGCGATGACGGTCGGCGCGTACACGACCTCGGCGGACGTCGAGCGGGCCGTGGAGGAGGTCTGCCTGGAGGAGTCGGCGCAGCTGTCGCTGAACCTGACGGGCGGGGTCTATGTGAACCAGACGGCCGCGTTCTCCGACTTCCACGGCTCGGGCGGCAACCCGGCGGCGAACGCGGCGCTGTGCGACGGCGCCTTCGTCTCCAACCGCTTCCGGGTGGTGGAGGTCCGCCGCCAGGCCTGACCCGGCGCCCGACCGGCCGTGCCGGTCCCTATTCGGGGGCCGGCACGTCGGCGTAGCGCTGGATCCAGGCGTGCATGGCGATGGCCGCGGCGGCACCGGCGTTGATCGACCGGGTCGAGCCGAACTGGGCGATCGAGCACACCATCGCGGCATGGGCGCGGGCCTCCTCGGTGAGGCCCGGGCCCTCCTGCCCGAACAGCAGCACACAGCGGCGCGGCAGCTCGGTCCGCTCCAGCGGCACCGCGCCCGGCAGGTTGTCGATGCCGATGATCGGCAGGCCCTCGGCCGCCGCCCACGCGGTCAGCGACGCGGTGTCCGGGTGGTGCCGGACGTGCTGGTAGCGGTCGGTGACCATGGCGCCGCGCCGGTTCCAGCGGCGCCGCCCGACGATGTGGATCTCCTTGGCCAAGAAGGCGTTGGCGGTCCGCACCACCGAGCCGATGTTGAAGTCGTGGCCCCAGTTCTCCACGGCCACGTGGAAGTCGTGGCGGCGGGTGTCCAGGTCCGCGACGATCGCCTCGCGCGTCCAGTAGCGGTAGGGGTCGACGACATTGCGCCGGTCGCCGCCGGCCAGCAGCTCGCGGTCGTAGCGCGGGTCGTCCGGCCACGGCTCCGGGTGCGGCCCGACGCCGATCTCGGTGCCGTACCCCTCGTCGTACTGGAGGGGCTCGGCGCCCGGGGCCGGCACGGGCTGTTCTTCGGTGGTGCTCACCCGACGAGGGTACGGGTGCCGGCCTCCTCACCCGAACGGCTCTGTGCGGGCAGCTCGGCCCCGGCCGGCGGCCTGCGGAACAGCCGGTCCCGGCCCCGGGCGGCCCGGGCCCCCAGCCACACCAGGAACGCGGTGGGCAGGAACACGGAGTCGGCGGCGATCATCGCCAGTGAGAAGAACGGCAGCCCGAGCAGCAGGGCGATGCCCGCGTGCTCCAGCATCATCGCCACCAGGAGCACGTTCTTGACCTTGCGGTTGAAGAGCGTGAACGGGAACGCGACCTGCACGATCACGGTGCCGTAGGTGATCAGCAGCACCATCACCGCACTCGCGCCCAGGAGCTCGGAGACGGCGGGCCAGGGGGTGAAGTAGTCGAGCTGGAGCGGGAAGTAGAGCGCGGTGCCGTCCTGCCAGCGCGAGCCCTGCACCTTGTACCAGCCGGCCGTGGCGTAGACGAGGCAGACCTCCGCCATGATCACGACGAGGGTGGCGTTGTGCGCCAGGTTGGCGAGGACGTCGAGCAGGGTGCGCGGCTCGCCGGGGGCGAAGCGGCAGACCAGCCACCACAGGGCGTTGCCGAGCCACAGCACCCACAGCAGCACGAACAGCCACCACTCGCCGGTGACGTCGGAGAACCAGGTGGCGGCGAGCAGGAAGCCGCCGAGGACCGTCCACAGCAGCGGTCCGACGGGACCGAGTCCCGCGCGGCCGCGGGCGGCGCGGCGGGCGTCCAGGGACCAGACCTGCGCGCAGCGGGTGAGGACGAGGTAGATCGCCATGAGGTGGACGACGTTGTCGCCGCCGTCGCCCATGAAGATGGAGCGATTCTGCAGCGACAGCACGCCGGCCATGAAGACCACGGACACGGCCCGGGTGCGCCAGCCGAGGAGCATCAGGACGGCGGAGAGCACGGCGAGGCCGTAGACGATCTCGAACCAGAGGCGCCCGTCGGACCACATGAGCACGGTGAAGGAGCGGTTGTCGGCGATCAGCTGCCGGCCCATCTCCCACGACCAGGGGCCGTCCGGGCCGTACAGCTCCAGGCGGTGAGGCCATTCGCGCACCAGGAAGAGCAGCCAGGTGAAGGAGAAGCCGATGCGGACGATCGCGCTCTGGTAGGGGCCGAGCGCCTGACTGGTGACCTTCTGGGCGGCGGCCGCGAGCCGCCGGTCGAAGGGGATCCGGGGCCGGGGGGCGGTGGTCTCGGTCATCGGGTCGCCTCCGTACCGGGGCGGTCGGCGGCGGTGACGCGCCACCAGGGGTAGCCGCGCTCGACGGGAGCGGTGTCGATCTTCTCGGTGCTCCAGGCGGCGGCCGGGACGGGCCGGGTGACGGTGCGCAGCTGGATCCTGTCGACGGTGCCGCCGAGCGCCCGCTCGTCGAGGCGCTGCATGACGATGCGGCGGACGTACTGCTCGGAGAGCCGGCCGCGCATGCCGTTGGGGCGGTGGTCGTCGGTGTGGGAGTTGAGGTAGAAGTCCCAGGCCCGGCGCAGCTCGTTCTGCCGGGTGTGGCTGGGGATCGGATTGCCGCGGACGCCGTCGAGGTCGTGGGCGGTGAGATCGGTCCAGCCGGTGGTGGTGCGCTTGCCGCCGGCGCCCACGACCTCGGCCCTGACCTCGACGGACATGTTCTGCTGGAGCGGGTTGGGGGCGAAGAGCTTCCAGTTCTGCTCGAACTCGGGGTAGACCCAGTCGTCGACCGCCTCGCCGTGCTGCTTGGTCAGCGTGTTCGACGGCGCGACGTGCAGGAACACCGTCCCGAGGTGGACGCAGGCGAAGACGCCGACGACGGCGAGGGCGACGGCCGCAACCACCTGGTACGGCATCGAGAGCCCCGCGATCCCGGCCCGCGGCGCCCCGGGCCCGGGGCCCGTGTCCGCTTCGGCCACCCGTTCGGGCGAGTCCTCCGGTCCGGGCTCGATCCCGCCCCCGTCGTCGTACGAGTCCATCGCGCCCCGCTCCGCTCGGCTCAAGGAGTTATCCACAGGGTTGACACCATACGGGCCGCCGAACGACCATTGAAGTCAATGAACCGAACGATCGGTCGGTAGGGGTTCCGATGACCACAGGTACGGCAGAGACGACAGCGCCGGAAGGTGCGACGGCGAGCCAGGCCGCCCTCGAAGCGGTGTTCGACGCCGCCGTGGCCGCCGACGAGCGCATCGAGCCGCGCGACTGGATGCCCGACGCCTACCGGGCCGGCCTGGTGCGCCAGATCGCCCAGCACGCCCACTCCGAGATCATCGGCATGCAGCCCGAGGCCAACTGGATCACCCGCGCGCCCTCGCTGCGCCGCAAGGCGATCCTCATGGCCAAGGTCCAGGACGAGGCCGGCCACGGCCTGTACCTGTACAGCGCCGCCGAGACCCTCGGCACCAGCCGCGACGAGCTCCTCGACAAGCTCCACAGCGGCCGCCAGAAGTACTCCTCGATCTTCAACTACCCCACGCTGACCTGGGCCGACGTCGGCGCCATCGGCTGGCTCGTGGACGGCGCCGCCATCACCAACCAGGTGCCCCTGTGCCGCTGCTCCTACGGGCCGTACGCACGGGCGATGGTCCGCGTCTGCAAGGAGGAGTCCTTCCACCAGCGCCAGGGGTACGAGGCACTGCTCACCCTGTCCCGCGGCACCGAGGCCCAGCACGCCATGGCCCAGGACGCGGTGAACCGCTGGTGGTGGCCGTCGCTGATGATGTTCGGCCCGCCGGACGACGTGTCGACCCACTCGGCGCAGGCGATGGCCTGGAAGATCAAGCGCCACTCCAACGACGAACTGCGCCAGCGCTTCGTCGACGCGACCGTCCCGCAGGCCGAATCCCTCGGCCTCACCCTCCCCGACCCCGACCTGAAGTGGAACGAGGAGCGCGGGCACTACGACTTCGGCCCCATCGACTGGGACGAGTTCTGGGACATCCTCAAGGGCAACGGCCCCTGCAACGAGCAGCGGCTGACCAAGCGCCGCCAGGCCCACGAGGACGGCGCCTGGGTCAGGGACGCCGCCGCGGCCTACGCCGAGAAGCACCGCCCGGCCACCGGCCGGCACGACACGCACCACACCGGCACCGACGCCGGACCGCACACGGACGGGGAGGCACGGGCATGACCACCGACGGATGGCCGCTGTGGGAGGTGTTCGTGCGCTCGCGCCGCGGACTGTCCCACACCCACGCCGGCAGCCTCCACGCTCCGGACGCCGAGATGGCCCTGCGCAACGCGCGCGACCTCTACACCCGCCGCATGGAAGGCGTGTCGATCTGGGTCGTGCCCTCCGCCGCCGTCACCGCCTCCTCGCCCGACGAGAAGGACCCCTTCTTCGAGCCGGCCGCGGACAAGCCCTACCGGCACCCCACCTTCTACGAGATCCCGGACGGGGTGAAGCACCTGTGACCGCCCCGACCACTCCCGCCACCGCCCCCGGCGGCACCGTTCCCGCCGCCCTCGCCCTCGGCGACGACGCCCTCGTCCTCGCCCAGCGGCTGGGGGAGTGGGCGGGCAGCGCCCCGGTCCTCGAAGAGGAGGTGGCCCTCGCCAACATCGCGCTCGACCTCATCGGCCAGGCCCGCGTCCTGCTCTCCCTCGTCGGCGACGAGGACGAACTCGCCTACCTCCGCGAGGAACGCGCCTTCCGCAACTGCCAGCTCGTCGAGCAGCCCAACGGCGACTTCGCCCACACCATCGCCCGCCAGCTGTACTTCTCCACCTACCAGCGCCTGCTGTACGCGCGGCTGGCCACCGGCGACGGCCCCTTCGCCGGGCTCGCCGCCAAGGCCGTCAAGGAAGTCGCCTACCACCAGGACCACGCCGAGCACTGGACCCTGCGGCTCGGCGACGGCACCGAGGAGAGCCACCGGCGCATGCAGGCCGCCTGCGACGCGCTGTGGCGCTACACCGGCGAGATGTTCCAGCCCCTGGACGGCCTCGACGTGGACACCACCGCCATGGAGAGCGCCTGGCTCGACTCGGTGACCGCCGTCCTCAAGAAGGCCACCCTGACCGTCCCCGCCGGTCCGCGCACCGGCGCCTGGAGCGCCGGCGCCGGCCGGCAGGGCCTGCACACCGAGTCCTTCGGCCGCATGCTCGCCGAGATGCAGCACCTGCACCGCAGCCACCCGGGGGCGACATGGTGACCACCGCACCGGGCACGGCCCCGACCGCCCTGGAAGAGGAACTGGCCCGGATCGCCGGCGCCGTCCCCGACCCCGAGATCCCGGTGATCAGCCTCGCCGAACTCGGCGTCCTGCGCGGCGTCCACGTCCACGGCCCCGGCCGCGTCGAGGTCGAACTCACCCCGACCTACACCGGCTGCCCCGCCGTCGAGGCCATGTCCGCCGACATCGAGCACGCCCT
This sequence comes from Streptomyces sp. NPDC051909, assembly GCF_040681095.1. Classification (NCBI taxonomy): domain Bacteria; kingdom Bacillati; phylum Actinomycetota; class Actinomycetes; order Kitasatosporales; family Streptomycetaceae; genus Streptomyces; species Streptomyces sp. NPDC051909. The sequence goes on from NZ_JBFAYA010000013.1 coordinate 158,987, forward strand.
CCACGAGCACGGGGTGCCCGAGGTCAGCGTCGTCACCGTCCTCAGCCCCGCCTGGTCGACCGACGACATCAGCGACGAAGGACGCCGCAAACTCGCCGAGTTCGGCATCGCCCCGCCCCGCCCCCAGGGCCCGGCCGGCGGACCGATACCGCTCACCCTCGCGATCCGCTGCCCCCACTGCGGCTCCACCGACACCGAACTCCTCAGCCGCTTCTCCTCCACCGCGTGCAAGGCACTGCGCCGCTGCGCCGCCTGCCGCGAACCGTTCGACCACTTCAAGGAGTTGTAGATGGCCACCTCCGCCTCCACCGGCGCCGCCGGACGGGCCGGGTTCCATCCGCTCCGCGTGAGCGAGGTCGAGCGGCTCACCGACGACTCCGTCGCCGTCACCTTCGCCGTCCCGGCCGAACTGCACGACGCCTACCGCCACGCCCCCGGCCAGCACCTCGCCCTGCGCCGCACCGGCCCCGCCGGCGAGGAGATCCGCCGCACCTACTCGATCTGCGCCCCGGCCGCCGCCCAGGGGGAGACCCCCGTGCTCCGCGTCGGCATCCGCCTCGTCGACGGCGGCGAGTTCTCCACCTACGCCCTCAAGGAACTCGCCGTCGGCGACACCGTCGAGGTCATGGAACCCATGGGCCGCTTCGTTCTCGAACCCCGCCCCGGACACTTCGCGGCCGTCGTCGGCGGCAGCGGCATCACCCCGGTCCTCTCCATGGCCGCGACCCTGCTCGCCCGCGAACCCGAGGCCCGGTTCTGCCTGGTCCGCAGCGACCGCACCGCGGCCTCCACGATGTTCCTCGACGAGGTGGCCGACCTCAAGGACCGCTTCCCGGACCGGTTCCAGCTGATCACCGTGCTCTCCCGCGAGGAACAGCAGGCCGGCCTGCCCTCCGGCCGGCTCGACGAGGACCGGCTCACCGCCCTGCTGCCCGCGCTCCTGCCCGTCGCCGACATCGACGGCTGGTTCCTGTGCGGCCCCTTCGGCCTGGTCCAGAACGCCGAACGCGCCCTGCGCGGCCTCGGCGTCAGCCGCAACCACATCCACCAGGAGATCTTCCACGTCGACGACGGCTCCGCGCCCGCCCCGGCGCCCGCGGCCGACGCCCCCGCCCACGCCACGCTGACCGCCACACTCCACGGCCGGTCCGGCAACTGGCCCGTCCAGCAGGGCGAGACGCTGCTCGAAACAGTGCTGCGCGCGAGGGCGGACGCCCCGTACGCCTGCAAGGGTGGTGTGTGCGGCACCTGCCGCGCCTTCCTCGTCACCGGCGAGGTGCGGATGGACCGCAACTTCGCCCTGGAGCCGGAGGAGACCGAGGCCGGCTACGTCCTGGCCTGCCAGTCCCACCCCGCCACCCCCGAGGTCGAGCTCGACTTCGACCGCTGACGGACGACGCCGACGCCGACGCCCGCCGTCGGGTGTGCCCCGGTCGTGACCGGGGCACACCCGGCCATTCCCTTCCGGTAGAACCTGTTCTATCTTGACGGTCCGTCAGATCCGCCCCGGGGCAAGGCCGGAAGGGACAGGACCGTGGACTTCACCTTCACCGAAGAACAACAGGCGGCCGTCGAAACGGCCAAGGCCGTCTTCGCCGACGTCCCACCCGACAACGTCCCCAGCCCCGCCCTCACCCCCGGCGCCGTCGCCGACGACTTCGACCGCGCACTCTGGGCCCGCCTCGCCGACACCGACCTCCTCGGCCTCGTCCTCGACCCCGCACACGGCGGCGCCGGACTCGACCCCATCGCCCTCTGCCTGGTGCTCCGCGAATCCGCCCGCGCCCTCGCCCGCGTCCCCCTCCTGGAGACCGGCGCCGTCGCCCTCACCCTCCAGCACCACGCCCCCGAGACCACCAGGGCCGCCCTGCTCCCCCGCGTCGCCCGCGGCGAACTCGTCCTCACCGCCGCCGCCCACGGCCGCACCGGCCACGACCCGGCCCCCCTCGCCGTCACCGCCCGCCGCGACCACACCGGCTGGACCCTCGACGGCCACACCAGCGCCGTCCCCTGGGCCCACCACGCCGACCACATCGCCGTACCCGCCCACACCCCCGACGGGCACACCGTCCTCGCCCTGCTGCCCCGCACCCGGCCCGGACTCACCCTCACCGACCAGTACGGCACCCACGGCGAACGCCTCGCCGAACTCCGCCTCGACGACGTCCACCTCGACCCCACCGACGTCATCGACACCCAAGGCGCCTGGGAAGAGCTCCACTCGCTCCTCACCACCGGAACCTGCGCCCTCGCCCTCGGCCTCGGCGAACAAGTCCTCGCCATGACCGCCCAATACACCGGCAAGCGCGAACAGTTCGGCCACCCCGTGGCCACCTTCCAGGCCGTCGCGGTCCAGGCCGCAGACCGCTACATCGACCTGCGCGCCATGGAAGCCACCCTCTGGCAGGCCGCCTGGCGCCTCACCACCGACACCACCGGCGCACTCCCCGCCGCCGGAGACATCGCCGTCGCCAAGATCTGGGCATCCGAAGGAGTCCGCCGCGTCGTCCAGACCGCCCAACACCTCCACGGCGGCTTCGGCGCCGACACCGACTACCCCCTGCACCGCTACCACGCCTGGGCCAAACACCTCGAACTCGCCCTCGGCCCCGCCGCACAGCACGAAGAGGAACTCGGCGACCTCCTCGCCACCCATCTCCTCGGCTGAACGGGAGAACCAGCGGGGGAACCGGCGGGTGAACCGGCGGGTGAACCGGCAGGAGAACCGGCAGGAGAACCGGCGAGAAGACCAGCGGGAGAAGCAGCCGGGAGACTAGAGGACGTAGGCGGGGCTTCCGTCGTCCGTCACCATCGGACGCCCCGCGCCCTCCCACGCCAGCATGCCGCCGTCGACGTTCACCGCGTCGATGCCCTGACCCACCAGATACTGCGTGACCTGCGCCGACCGGCCACCCACCCGGCACATCACGAACGCCTGACGCCCATCCGCCACGGCCTCCGTCACCTCACCGAACCGCGCCACGAACCCACTCATCGGCACGTGCAGCGCACCCTCGACATGACCGGCCGCCCACTCGTCGTCCTCACGGACATCGAGCACGAGAGCACCAGCCGGCACGGAAGCCGCGTCGACCGACGGCAGCGGGGCGAAATTCATGGACCTGGCCTTCTCTCTGCGACACCGCGCCCCCACGGGCGCGCCCACCCGAAACTACTGCACCAGCGCGGCGAGCTCCGCCTCACGCTCGGCGACCTGCGCCAACAGCTGCTCCGCGATCTCCTCCAGGAGACGATCCGGATCATCCGGCGCCAACCGCAGCATCGCCCCGATCGCGCTCTCCTCCAGCTCCCGCGCCACCAGCGACAACATCTCCTTGCGCTGCGCCAGCCACTCCAGCCGCGCGTACAGCTCCTCGCCCTCGCTCAGCCGCGCCGCCGGCAGCGGCCCGGCCGCCCACTCCGCCGACAGCTCCCGCAGCAGCGCCTCGTCACCACGGGCGTAGGCCGCGTTCACCCGCGTGATGAACTCCTCGCGCCGCTTCCGCTCGTCCTCCTCCCGCGCCAGATCCGGATGTGCCTGACGCGCCAGATCCCGGTACAGCTTGCGCACCTCGTCCGAGGGCCGCACCCGCTTCGGCGGCTGCACCGGCCGGTCGGTCAGCATCGCCGCCGCCTCCGGCGACAACCCGTCCGAGTCCACCCAGTCGTGGAACAGCTCCTCCACCCCGGGCATCGGCATGACCGCCGCACGCGCCTCCTGCGCCCGCCGCAGATCCTCCGGGTCCCCGGTACGCGCCGCCCGCGCCTCCGCGATCCCCGCGTCCAGCTCGTCCAGCCGCGCGTACATCGGGCCGAGCCTCTGATGGTGCAGCCGCGAGAAGTTCTCCACCTCGACCCGGAAGGTCTCCACGGCGATCTCGAACTCGATCAGCGCCTGCTCGGCCACCCGCACCGCATGATCAAGCCGCGCCTCGGGCCGCTCGCCCGCAGCTCCGGCACCCGGTTCATCGCCGCCCGCGGTGCCGGTGTCGGCACCGGTCGCGCTCCCGGCTTCGGCATCGAGAGCGTCCCCGGCCCCGGTTTCGCCCTCGGCAGCGGCCTCGGGCCGCCCATCCGCCGAAGACTCCTCGACGGGACGCCCGTCCTCGCCCGGCTCCCCGGGCCCGCCGGCCCTGCCCTGGTCCACGCTCACGCCCACGCCCGTCCACGTCCTCGTTCCGGCTCGTCCCATCCAGCCTACGGTCCTCTTCGGGGGCCCCTCCCCCCTCCCTCCCCCCCCTCCCCCCGTTGTTCCCCTTGTGGTGCTGTCGCCCGGCGCCGGCGCGGGCGCCGGGCGACAGCCGGGCTCGCCCCGGCGCCCGTGCCTGCGCGCGTCTCCTGGCTCAGACGCCCGCTTCCGCCGCCATGCGGCCGGTGCGGATGGCTGTGACGAGGTCGGCGTGGTCCGCGGTGGTGCGGTCGGCGTAGGCGACGGCGAAGGCGGCTATGGCCTCGTCGAGCTCCTCGTTCTTGCCGCAGTAGCCGGCTATCAGGCGCGGGTCGGCGCTGTGGGCGTGGGCGCGGGCGAGCAGGGCGCCGGTCATGCGGCCGTAGTCGTCGAACTGGTCGGCGGTGAGGGCGGCGGGGTCGACGCTGCCCTTGCGGTTGCGGAACTGGCGCACCTGGAAGGGGCGCCCGTCGACTGTGGTCCAGCCGAGCAGGATGTCGCTGACGACCTGCATCCGCTTCTGTCCGAGCACCACGCGCCGTCCTTCGTGTCCGGTGTCGGGGACGGTGAAGCCGACGGCGGGGAGGTGCGGGAGCAGGGCGGACGGGCGGGCTTCCTTGACCTGGAGGACGAGGGGCTCGCCGCGGTGGTCGAGCAGCAGCACCACATAGGAGCGGGTGCCGACGCTGCCGGTGCCGACGACGCGGAAGGCGACGTCGTGTATCGCGTAGCGGGCGAGGAGCGGGAGCCGGTCCTCGGAGACGGTGGCCAGGTACGGGCCGAGGGAGGCGGCGACGGCCGCGGCCTCCTGGTCGCCGACGCGACGGAGCACCGGTGGCGCGTCGACGAAGCGTCGGCCGCCGCCTTCGCTGTCGGGCACGGCTTCGGTGGAGCGGGCGGCGAAGCGGGCGCTGGTGTTGTTGCGGGCCTTCGCCGAGACGCGTTCGAGGGTGCCTATGAGGTCGCGGGCGTCGGTGTGGGAGACGAGTTCCTCGTCGGGGATGGCGTTCCAGGCGTCGAGGGTGGAGAGCCGGGCGAGGAGGCGCATGGTGCGGCGGTAGGCGCCGACGGTGTCGAAGGCGGCGGCGCGGCAGGTGTCCTCGTCGGCGCCGGCTTCGCGGCCGGCGAGGACGAGGGAGGTGGCGAGCCGTTTCAGGTCCCATTCCCAGGGGCCGACGACGGTTTCGTCGAAGTCGTTGAGGTCGATGACGAGGCGGCCGCGGGCGTCTCCGTAGAGGCCGAAGTTGGCGGCGTGGGCGTCGCCGCAGAGTTGGGCGGCGATGCCGGTGACGGGGGAGCCGGTGAGGTCGTGGGCCATGAGGCCGGCGGAGCCGCGGAGGAAGGCGAAGGGGCTGGCGGACATGCGGCCGACGCGGATGGGGGCGAGTTCGGGGACGCGGCCCTGGTTGGACTCCTCGACGGCGCGGACGGCGTCGGGGCGGCCGGGGACGGGGGTGAGGGTGGCGTGGGCGGAGCGGGGGACGTCCTGGCGGAGGGTCCTGCCGCGCCGGCGGGCGGTGGCGGCGGCTCCGGCCGTGGCGTGCGGGGCGAAGCCGGGCACGTGGGGGAGTCGGGTGTGCGGCTGGGCCTCCCAGCCCGCGTCCCCGCCCGCATCCGTGCCCGCGTCCGTGCCCCTGCGCGGGTCCGTGTCCGCCGCGTGGTCGCGCGGTGCCGGTACCGCTGTCATCGTGTCGTCCATCGGGACGTCCTCCCCCGTCGTGCGTGTGCCGTGCGCGTGTCGCGCGTGCCGTGCAGAGTCCTCGTCGTGTCGTTTCTCGACATCGGCTCGGTCGAACTGGGCAAGACCGTACCGCCGGGACTGCGAGGCCGTCTCCCCCTGTGGACAACCGCCTGTGGACAACTCTCGGCGGCGCTGGATCAGACGCCGACGGCTTCCTCCATCTCCTCCTCCACCTGGGCTTTTTCGACCGGAGTTGCTGCGCCGGCGCGGCCGCGGCGGTTCTCGGTGAGGCCGGCGAGGGCGATGAGGGCGGCGCCGGCGAGGAGCCAGAGGGCGAGGACGAGGACGTTGCGGCCGAGGGCGTGGCCGTCGAAGTAGACGTGGCCGCGGACTCCTTCGACGAATCCGGCGCCGTTCCAGAAGGCGTGCAGAGAGCCGAAGAAGCCGGGCTGGAGTTCGGGCCGGTAGATGCCGCCGGAGCTGGTGAAGTTGAGCATCACGAAGAGGACCATCAAGCCGAGGGTGGTCCAGCGCCTGAGGAAGGTGTGGAGTCCGACGCCGATCAGCAGGATGCCCGCGCTGTACAGCCAGGAGAGGGCCCAGACGCCGCCGAGACCGTGGTCGACGAGGTGGAAGAGGGGTCCGGCGAAGACGGTGCCGATGAGGCTGACGACGAGGGACATGCCGGCGGCGAGGAGGGCCCTGATGCGCATGGGGAGGGCGGCTCCGGCGCCGCCGATGACGGCGACGGAGGCGTAGGAGCCGATGCTGAGGGCGACGAGGAGGAAGAAGACGCCCTGGCCGGTGGGGTCGCCGGAGGCGACCGGGGCGACGTCGGTGACCTTGAGTGGCTGGTCCTGGGCGGCGGCGACCTTGGTGAAGACCTTCTCGACGGCCATGGCGCTGGTGTCGGAAGCGGCGGAGGCGACGAGGAGTTCGGGGGTGTGGCCGGGGGTGCCGGGGAGGTAGGCGCCGGAGCTGGACTGGTCGCGGAGGGCGGTGGTGGCGGTCTGGCGGTCGGGGACGGTGCGGACGTCGAGGGCGCCCGCGCCCTTGTCGTGGAGGGTCTGGGCGAGGACCTGGGTCCGGGGGCCGGTGCCGACGATGTCGACGCGCAGGTCGTGGGGTTCGGGGGCGTGGAAGGCGCCGAGGTAGGCGAGTCCCATGCCGATGCACATCAGCAGGGGGGTGAGGAGATGCCCGAGTACGTGGCGCAGTGCTCCCTTGGTGGTCTGTCCGGCGGACACCCGAACCTCCATGGTTGTCTTTTACAACTAAAGAACCGTTGTACTATACAACCGAAAGGGAGGGTCCGACCAGCGGGCCACCCGCGGCACAGGGAGCGCACCATGAGCGACGGCGCGCGGGAGACGTCCCTCGACACCATCCAGCGGGAGCTGACGGCCTTCGCCCGCCGCGCCCGGGCGGCGGCGGCGCGGCTCCATCCGGAGCTGCCGCTGGTCTCGTACACGCTGCTCGCCCATATCGACGACCAGCAGGGCTGCCGGGCCACGGACCTCGCGGCGCACTACCTGCTGGACAAGTCGACGGTGAGCCGGCAGGTCGCGGGCCTGGAGAAGCTCGGTCTGGTCGAGCGGCGGCCCGACCGGGACGACCACCGGGTCCAGGTGCTGCACCCGACCGACGCGGGCACCCGGCTCCTGGCCTCGACGCAGGCCAGCCGGCTCGCCGCGTACGAGGAGCGGCTCAAGGACTGGTCGGCGGAGGACCTGGCCGCCTTCGCGGGCTATCTGCTCCGCTACAACGCGGCGGGCGACGCCGGCTTCCCGGCCGCCCCCGCAACCGCCCCCAGGCCCTGACAACCGCCGGCCGGCGCCTGCCCCGACCGACCCGCCGCCCCGCTACAGGCCGGCGTCGCGGGCCAGCAGCGCCGCCTGCACCCGGTTCTCGCAGCCCAGCTTGGCGAGGATGCGGCTCACATACGTCTTCACCGTGGCCTCGCTCATGTGCAGCCGACGGCCCGCGTCGGCGTTGGACAGGCCCTCCCCGAGCAGGGCGAGCACCTCGCGCTCGCGCTCGCTGAGGGCGGTGATGCGGTTCCGCGCCTCCTCGGCGCGGGCCGTCTCGCGGCCGGAGGCCAGCCGCTCGACGACATGCCGGGTGGCGGCGGGCGAGAGATAGGCGTCGCCCGCGGCGGCCGCCCGTACCGCCCGGATGAGTTCGGCCGGAGCGGTGTCCTTGAGCAGGAAGCCCGCCCCGCCGTGCTCCAGGGCCCGCAGCACGTTCTCCCGCTCGCCGAAGGTCGTCAGGACGACGACTTTCGTCGCGGGCGCGGCACGGCGCAGCTCCGGCAGGGCGGACAGGCCGTCGAGGACGGGCATCTGGATGTCGAGCAGGACGACGTCGGCGGCGTGGGAGCGGGCGAGGTCGACCGCCTCGCGGCCGTCGGCCGCCTCGGCGACCACCTCGATCTCCGGGTCCGAGGTGAGGATCATCCGGATCCCGGCCCGGATCAGCGGTTCGTCGTCGGCGACGACGACCCTGATCCGCCGGCCCGTGCCGAAGCCCGCGCCGAAGCCCGTCCCGTGCCCCGCCCCGGCTGCCGTGCCTTCTGCTGCCCCGCCCACTCCGACTCCCCAACGGCCCCCGCGCGCACCTGCCTAGCGCACGACCTCGTACGACTTCTTCTCGATCAGCTTGCCGTCCTTGAAGCAGAACCGGAAAACCGGCTCCTTCTCCAGATCCTCGCTCGTCTCCGTGCTCATGAGCACGAGGCAGGACGAACCGTCGGGCTCCTCGGGGCCCTTGTCGTGCAGGCCGGTGGTGGCGATGGTGTCACCCGAAGGAAGCTTGTCGCGGACCACCTGCTCGCTCTCGCCGACCTTCACCGCGTCGTACTGCGCGGGATCGATGATGCCCTTCGACACCGACCCCATCAGGAAGTACATGCCGAAGCCCGCCGCCACGAGCAGCAGCACCAGGGCCGCGACGGCTATTCCGCAGCCGATCGCTATCCCGCTGCCCGTACTCCTGCTCCTGCCCGCCTGCATCGCCATCGCCAGCTCCCGTTCGGCCACCGTCCAGCCGGACGGTCCGACTGCGACAGGACCACGGTGGCCGGACGAGGCCCGCTTCGACTGCTGCCGGAAGTCGTCGGCCGCATCGACGAAAGGCGCGACGTACGGGGCCTCGTACGGAGCGGGCAGGGCATCGGCGGCCGGGGGCGCGAAGGGGTCGACGTACGGCGTGGCCTCCACCGCCCCGTACGGCAGCACCCCGGCGACCCGGAAGCCGCCGCCGTCCGCCGGACCGGCGTGGACGATGCCGCCGACCAGCCGGGCCCGCTCGTGCAGCCCGGTGAGGCCCTGTCCGCCGCTGACGACGTGCGAAGGCGCCTCTTCGGTCCGCTCGTTGAGGACCTCGACGACGAACGCGTCCGGCTCGTACCGCACTTCGACGCTGATCGGCGCGCCCGGGGCGTGCTTGTAGGCGTTCGTCAGGCCTTCCTGGACGATCCGGTACGCGGCGTGGTCGACGGCCGGCGCGAGCGTCCGGGCCTCGCCGTGCCGGATCAGGCCGATCGCCGTCCCGGCGGCGCGGGCGGCGGTGACGAGCCCCTCGATGCCGGCGGTCCCCCGTGCCGCCCGCCCCGTCTCGTCGCCGGGCCGCACCACCTGGACACCCGGATCGCCGCCGGCGGGCGCCTCCACCCCGTCGCGGAGGATGCCGACGACCTCGCGCAGCTCGTGCATGGCGTCCATGGACGCGCCGCGCAGCACCCCGACGACCTCCCGCTGCCGGTCGGTCAGATGCGGGTCGACCTCAAGGGCTCCGGTGTGCACGGAGATCAGCGCCAGCTGGTGGCCGAGGCTGTCGTGCATGTCCTGCGCGATCCGCTGCCGCTCCCGCATCCTGGCCTGCCCGACGAGCATCGCCCGCTCCCGCAGCAGCTGCACGTTCCGCTCCTGCAAGGCGTGCAGCAGGGTCCGGCGCTGTGTCCAGTACCGGTGGGCGAGACCCGGCGCCAGCGTCGTACCGAGGAAGTACAGCGTGGACAGGAACGCGAGCGTCAGGATCCGGTGCAGGTCCCACGCGTCCAGGACCGTCCCCACGACGTTCAGCGCGTACGCGGCGGTGAAGGCGGCCAGCGCCTGCCCGGCGCCCGCGATGTAGCGGCCCGCGGACCAGCCGACGAGTATCAGCAGCGCCAGGAAGCCCGGCACGAACGGCATGCACAGCGAGGTGCCGACCAGCACGGCCGCGGGCAGCCGGCGGCGCAGCAACGCCAGCACGGCCGAGGCCGCGGCGACCCCGGCCAGGCGCCAGGGACCGCTGCCCATCATCTCCTCGGTGCCCGCGGCGAGCAGCGCCATGACGACGGCGAGCACCAGCTCGCCCGCGGTCCTGCGCCGCGACCACTGCCCCGGCACCACGAACCATCGCCGGCCGGCACCGAGCCACGCCCCGACGGTCCGGATCTTCGTAGGAACGTCCACGCCCGCACGATAGGCGCGCACCCGCTCCGCCCACCGCCCTCTTTCGTCGCTCCCCGCACCGACGAAGGTCGTACCCGAAGCCCGAGCCGTACCCGAAGCCCGAGCCGCCCCCCGCACCTGAGCCACACCCGCGCCCCGCGCCCGCACCCCGTGGGCTACCTCACATCCACGCGCCCACCCGAAAGACCCCCGCTGCCCACAGACGCCGCAGGCGCGGCAAACGCGAATCGGCCGGCATCGTGACTACGATGCCGGCCGATTCGACTGGTGCGCGAGGGGGGAGTTGAACCCCCACGCCCTTGCGGGCACTGGAACCTGAATCCAGCGCGTCTGCCTATTCCGCCACCCGCGCATTGGGTGGTCTCCCGGCTCCCTCACCTTTTCGGTTCGTTCGCCTGGCGACATCTGAAGATTAGCACGCCGCAGGCCGTGGATTCACATCCGTTCTCGCGGCCCCGGTTTCGACCCTCCGCCCGCGGACGAGGAGAGAGGGGGCGCGGTGAGCGCGGTGAAGGGAGAGAGGGGAAGACGGGGTGGAGAGTAGAGGGGAAGACGGGGTGGAGAGTGGGGACCGATGAGGGGCCGGACGGGGAGAGAAGGACGGACGTGACGCACGGGGCCCTCCTGCTCCGCCGCCGGGTGCGGGACACTGTCCACAGGCCGCCTCTACGATCCGTGGGGGAAGACGCGCGGAAGGTCTGTGAGAGGTGACACTCGTCCACAGGGCAGAGAAGGGGAACCAGCCGATTTCCCGACGCGTGGATACGATCAGTAAGCAGTACGAGGACGACAACGAAGAAGGAGGTGCCCCATGGGAGTCCTGAAGCGGTTCGAGCAGCGACTCGAAGGTCTCGTCAACGGCACCTTCGCCAAGGTCTTCAAGTCCGAGGTCCAGCCCGTCGAGATCGCCGGCGCGCTCCAGCGCGAGTGCGACAACAACGCGACGATCTGGAACCGGGAGCGGACCGTCGTCCCGAACGACTTCATCGTGGAGCTGAGCGCGCCGGACTACGAGCGCCTCAGCCCCTACTCGGGCCAGCTCGGCGACGAGCTCGCCGGCCTGGTCAGGGACTACGCCAAGCAGCAGCGCTACACCTTCATGGGGCCGATCAAGGTCCACCTGGAGAAGGCGCAGGACCTCGACACCGGTCTGTACCGGGTGCGCAGCCGCACGCTCGCGTCGAGTTCGTCACAGTCCGCGGCGCCGTCGCAGCCGCCCGCCGCCCCCGGCGGATACGGGTACCCCCCGGCCGGTCCGCAGGGCGGCCAGCAGCCGCCCCGCGGTGGTTACGGGTACCCGCCGGCCGGCGCCCCGCCGATGCCCGCGGCCCCGCCGCCGGGCGCCCCCGCGATGCCCGGACACCGTCCGACGGCGCCCGCCGCGGGACGGCCCGGCGGGCCCGCGGCCGCGCCGGCGTCCGGCGGTCAGACGCGCCGCTGGATCGAGATCAACGGCACCCGGCACCAGATTTCCCGCCCGACCCTGGTTCTCGGCCGCAGCACCGAAGCGGACGTGAGGATCGACGATCCCGGCGTCTCGCGCCGGCACTGCGAGATCCGGACCGGAACGCCCTCGACGATCACGGATCTCGGGTCCACCAACGGCATCGTGGTGGACGGGCAGCACACCACCCGCGCTACGCTCCGCGACGGCTCGCGGATCGTCGTGGGCAGCACCACCATCGTTTACCGGCAAGCCGAAGGGTGAAGCGGGGGCAATGTCAGAGCTGACCCTGACGGTCATGCGGTTGGGTTTCCTGGCCGTTCTGTGGCTGTTCGTCATCGTGGCCGTGCAGGTCATCCGCAGTGACCTCTTCGGCACGCGGGTCACCCAGCGCGGCTCGCGCCGCCAGGACGCGCGGCCGCAGCAGGCCGGGCGGCAGGCCGCCGCGCCCCCGCAGCAGCGGGGCGGGCAGCAGGCCGCGCCCGCGGGCCGGCAGCGCCGCGGCGCGCCGACCAAGCTCGTCGTCTCCGAGGGCACTCTCACCGGCACGACGGTCGCCCTGCAGGGGCAGACCATCACGCTCGGCCGGGCCCACGACTCGACGATCGTGCTGGACGACGACTACGCCTCCAGCCGGCACGCCAGGATCTACCCGGACCGGGACGGTCAGTGGATCGTCGAGGACCTCGGGTCCACCAACGGCACGTATCTCGACCGGACCCGCCTCACCACCGCCACACCGATTCCGCTGGGCGCGCCGATCCGCATCGGCAAGACCGTCATCGAGCTGCGGAAGTAGTGCTACATCATGAATGAGCGCGAGTGGAGCGAGCGCGCCGGGACGGTCCCCACGACGGGCCGCCCCGAGGACCGCGCTGCGGCCCGGGCAGCGGGCCAGGGCGGGTACGGGCTCCCGACCGGAGGGTGGGCAGTGTGGCTCGAGACCGGCGGCACCCCGACACGGCGCCGACAGGGCAGGTGGGCATGAGCTTGTCACTGCGTTTCGCCGCGGGCTCGCACAAGGGCATGATCCGCGAGGGCAACGAGGACTCGGGCTACGCCGGTCCGCGGCTGCTCGCGATCGCCGACGGCATGGGCGGCCAGGCCGCCGGTGAGGTCGCCTCGTCCGAGGTGATCTCGACCCTGGTGACGCTCGACGACGACGTCCCCGGTTCCGACATCCTCACCTCGCTCGGTACGGCGGTGCAGCGCGCCAACGACCAGCTCCGGATGATGGTCGAGGAGGACCCGCAGCTGGAGGGCATGGGCACCACGCTCACCGCCCTGCTGTGGACGGGCCAGCGCCTCGGCCTGGTGCACGTCGGCGACTCCCGCGCGTATCTGCTGCGCGACGGCGTCCTGACGCAGATCACGCAGGACCACACCTGGGTGCAGCGGCTCGTCGACGAGGGCCGGATCACCGAGGAGGAGGCGACCACCCATCCGCAGCGTTCGCTGCTGATGCGGGCGCTTGGCAGCGGTGACCACGTCGAGCCCGACCTGTCGATCCGCGAGGTCCGGGCCGGCGACCGCTATCTGGTCTGCTCCGACGGACTGTCCGGCGTGGTCTCGCACCAGACCCTGGAGGAGACCCTCGCCAGCTACCAAGGCCCCCAGGAGACCGTGCAGGAGCTGATCCAGCTCGCGCTGCGCGGCGGCGGCCCCGACAACATCACGGTGATCATCGCCGACGTCCTGGACGTCGACGGCGGTGACACCCTCGCCGGTCACCTCAGCGACACCCCGGTGATCGTCGGTGCGGTCGCCGAGAACCAGGCGCAGCTGCACGACGGCGGTGCCATGCACACGCCGGCCGGCCGCGCCTCCGGTCTCGGCCGGCCCGCCCCGCACCAGCAGCCGCCGGCCGGCGGTTTCGGCCCGCCCGGCAGCGGCGACGACCACGGCTACGGCGGGATGCCCCCGCAGGGCTCCTTCGGCTCGTACGCCGAGGACGACTTCGTGAAGCCGCGCACCGGCCGCAAGTGGCTGAAGCGCTCCTTCTTCCTGATCCTGGCGCTGGCCGTGATCGGCGGCGGTCTGTACGGCGGATGGCGCTGGACGCAGACCCAGTACTACGTGGGCTCGAACGAGGAGCATGTGGCGCTGTACCGGGGCATCAGCCAGGACCTGGCCTGGGTGAAGCTGTCGGAGGTCGAGAAGGACCACCCCGAGATCGAACTCAAGTACCTGCCGGCGTACCAGCGCAAGCAGGTGGAGGACACGATCGCGGGCGGCAGTCTCGGCAAGGCGCAGACGAAGATCTCCGAGCTGGCGCTGCAGGCCTCGGCGTGCAAGAAGACCGAGGAGCGCAAGAAGGCCGCCGCGGACGCCGCGGACAAGTCGAGCGCCAAGCCGCCGACGGCCGAGGGCACCACCGCGCCGAACACCAAGCCGACCGCGCCCGCGCCGTCCCCCGGACCGACCCTGTCCGCTGAGGAGCAGAAGCTGGCCTCGAACTGCGGCAAGCAGTAAGCAGACCCGTAGGGGGCCTTTCACCACCATGAGCGTTGTCACCAACACGACCACCATCGGCGCCATCGAGGCGCCGAGCCGCCGCAACACCGAGCTGGTGCTGCTCGCGATCGCCGTCGCCATCCCGGTGTTCGCGTACCTCAACGTCGGTCTGGCGATCGACGGGAAGGTGCCGGCGGGCATGCTCGGGTACGGGGCGGGGCTCACCCTCCTCGCGGGCGTCGCGCACCTCGTGGTGCGCAAGTGGGCGCCGTACGCGGACCCGCTGCTGCTGCCGCTGGCGACGCTGCTCAACGGCATGGGTCTGGTGCTGATCTGGCGCCTGGACCAGTCGCCGCGGCTGATCGCCCGGTCGATGGCGCAGTTCGACAGCTTCAGCCCGGACGCGCCGAAGCAGATGATGTACTCGGCGATCGGCATCGCGATGTTCGTGGGCGTGCTGCTGATCCTGAAGGACCACCGGGTCCTGCAGCGCTACACGTACATCTCGATGGCCGCCGCGCTCGTCCTGCTGCTGCTTCCGCTCGTGCCCGGTCTGGGTTCCGACGTGTTCGGCGCCAAGATCTGGATCAACGTCGGTGGTTTCTCCATCCAGCCCGGTGAGTTCGCCAAGCTGGTCCTGGCCGTGTTCTTCTCCGGCTATCTGATGGTGAAGCGGGACGCGCTGGCGCTGGCCAGCCGCCGTTTCATGGGGCTCTATCTGCCGCGTGGCCGTGACCTGGGCCCGATCCTGACGATCTGGGCGATCAGCCTGCTCATCCTGGTCTTCGAGAACGACCTCGGAACCTCGCTGCTGTTCTTCGGCATGTTCGTGATCATGCTGTACGTGGCGACGGAGCGGACCAGCTGGGTCGTCATGGGTCTGCTGATGTCGACTGCGGGCGCCGTGGTGGTCGGCTCGACCGCCTCCCACGTGAAGTCCCGGGTGGCCGCCTGGATCGACCCCTTCGAGTGCCTGAAGACGGCCCCCGAGGGGTCCAACATGGCCGCGGCCTGCGACCAGATGACGCAGGTGCTGATGTCGTTCGGTTCCGGTGGCATCCTCGGCACCGGCATGGGCCAGGGCAACTCGGACCTGATCGGCTTCGCCGCCAACTCCGACTTCATCTTCGCCACCGTCGGCGAGGAGCTCGGCCTGGCCGGCGTCATGGTCTTCCTGCTGTTCTACGGCCTGATCGTGGAGCGCGGTGTGCGCACCGCCCTCGCGGCCCGCGACCCGTTCGGCAAGCTCCTCGCGATGGGCCTGTCCGGCGCCTTCGCGCTCCAGGTCTTCGTCGTCGCCGGCGGTGTGATGGGCCTCATCCCGCTGACCGGTATGACGATGCCGTTCCTCGCCTACGGTGGTTCGTCCGTGATCGCCAACTGGGCGCTGATCGGCGTGCTGATCCGGATCAGCGACACGGCGCGCCGCCCCGCGCCCTCCCCCGCCCCGAACCCCGACGCCGAGATGACGCAGGTGGTCCGTCCGTGAACAAGCCGCTGCGCCGGGTCGCGATCTTCTGCGGTCTGCTGATCCTCGCCCTGCTGGTGCGCGACAACTGGCTCCAGTACGTGCGCGCCGACGAGCTCAACGCCCACCCGAAGAACCGGCGCGTGACGATCGAGCGTTACGCCAGCGAGCGCGGCAACATCATCGTCGACGGCAAGCCGATCACCGGCTCCGTCGACTCGGGCGACGAGTTCTACGCGTTCAAGCGGACCTACGTGAACGGCCCCATGTGGGCGCCGGTGACGGGGTACGCCTCGCAGGCCTTCGACGCCAGCCAGATCGAGAAGATCGAGGACGGCATCCTCACCGGCAACGACGACCGGCTGTTCTTCGACCGCACGCTGTCCATGTTCACCGGGGAGAAGAAGAAGGGCGGCGACGTCGTCACCACCCTGAGCGGGGCCGCGCAGGAGGCCGCGTTCAAGGGGCTCGGCTCCAAGACGGGCGCGGTCGTGGCGATCGAGCCGTCGACCGGCAAGATCCTCGCGCTGGCGTCCACTCCGTCGTACGACCCCGCGTCCTTCGCCGGCTACCACAACAAGGACTCCGCGGCGTGGAACGCCCTGGAGAAGGACAAGAACAAGCCGAAGCTGAACCGCGCGCTGCGCGAGATCTACCCGCCCGGCTCCGTGTTCAAGGTGGTCACCGCCGCCGCGGCGCTGGAGAGCGGCAAGGTCACCGACATCAACGCGCCGACCGACACCCCCGAGGGCTGGAAGCTCCCCCTCTCCACCAAGGAGATGGTGAACCACGCCGGCGGCTGCGCGAACGCGAGCCTGAACAAGGCCCTGGAGGTCTCCTGCAACTCGGTGTTCGCGAAGCTCGGTGACGACGTCGGCCGGGACAAGATGGTCGAGACGGCCGAGAAGTTCGGTTTCAACGCCGAGCAGTTCGTCCCGGTCCGAGCGGTCGCCTCCGTCTACGACAAGAACGCCGACCGCCCTGGAAACGCCCTGTCGTCGATCGGCCAGTTCAACACCGCGACCACCCCGCTGCAGATGGCGATGGTCACGGCCGCGATCGCCAACGACGGCAAGCTGATGAAGCCGTACATGATCGACAAGCTGGTGGCGCCGAACCTGGACGTCCTCACGCAGAACGAGCCGGAGGAGCTCAGCCGCCCGGTCTCGCCGGAGACCGCCCAGAAGCTCCAGCAGATGATGGAGAACGTCGTCTCCAACGGCACCGGCGGCAACGCCGACGTGAAGATGGACGGCGTGAAGGTCGGCGGCAAGACGGGTACGGCGCAGCACGGCGAGAAGAACGCCAAGCGGCCCTTCGCCTGGTTCATCTCCTACGCGAAGACCGCGGAGGGCTCGCCGGTCGCGGTGGCCGTGATCGTCGAGGACTCGGCGGGCACGGACCGCCAGGACATCAGCGGTGGCGGCCTGGCGGCCCCGATCGCCAAGGCCGTCATGAAGGCGGTGCTGAAGAGCAGGAGCTGATCTTCCGGACGTACGGCACCGGTTTCGGTGACCGGCGCCACGCTGGGGCCCCCGCCGTGTACCGGTCGGGTATCAGGTGGCGGTCGGCGGACGAAGGGGTTCCCCGCGGCCGGTAGCGTATGCGCGAACAGCACACACCGCCGGACCACACACGGGTGCGGTCGGGACAGACGGAGAGGGCTGGAGAAGCTATGGAAGAGCCGCGTCGCCTCGGCGGCCGGTACGAGCTGGGCTCGGTGCTCGGCCGTGGTGGCATGGCCGAGGTGTACCTCGCGCACGACACCCGGCTCGGCCGCACCGTGGCCGTGAAGACGCTGCGGGCCGATCTCGCCCGTGATCCGTCCTTCCAGGCCCGGTTCCGCCGCGAAGCCCAGTCTGCCGCCTCGCTGAACCATCCAGCGATCGTCGCGGTCTACGACACCGGCGAGGACTACGTCGACGGCGTGTCCATCCCGTACATCGTGATGGAGTACGTCGACGGGTCGACCCTGCGTGAGCTGCTGCACTCCGGGCGCAAGCTGCTGCCCGAGCGCACGCTGGAGATGACCGTCGGCATCCTCCAGGCGCTGGAGTACTCGCACCGCGCCGGCATCGTGCACCGTGACATCAAGCCGGCGAACGTCATGCTGACGCGCACCGGCCAGGTCAAGGTCATGGACTTCGGCATCGCGCGCGCCATGGGCGACGCGGGCATGACCATGACGCAGACCGCCGCGGTGATCGGCACGGCGCAGTACCTCTCCCCCGAGCAGGCCAAGGGCGAGCAGGTCGACGCCCGCTCCGACCTGTACTCCACCGGATGTCTGCTCTACGAGCTGCTGACCGTGCGGCCGCCGTTCATCGGCGACTCGCCGGTCGCCGTCGCGTACCAGCACGTGCGCGAGGAGCCGCAGCCGCCGAGCGTCTTCGACCCCGAGATCACGCCCGAGATGGACGCCATCGTCCTGAAGGCGCTGGTCAAGGACCCCGACTACCGCTACCAGTCCGCCGACGAGATGCGCGCGGACATCGAGGCGTGCCTGGACGGCCAGCCGGTCGCCGCGACCGCCGCGATGGGCGTCGCCGCGTACGGCGGGGGCTACGGCGGCTACGCCCCGGAGGACCAGCCGACGACGGCGCTGCGCCAGGCCGACCCGGGCGGGCAGACCACGATGCTGCCGCCGATGAACCCGGACGACGGCGGCTACGGCTACGACGACCGCCCCGGCGGCCGACGCCAGAACCGCCCGAAGAAGTCGAACACCTCGACCATCCTGCTGGTCGTCGCCGGCGTCCTGGTCCTGATCGGCGCGATCCTCATCGGGAACTCGCTGATGAAGGGCAACGACAAGCCCCAGCAGGTGATCGTCCCGTCCTTCGTCGGGAAGTCCCTGAAGGACGCCGAGGGCCTCGCCACGAACTCTCAGGTGAAGGTCGCCCAGTCCGGCACCGAGCGCTGCGACCAGCCGAAGGGCCTGATCTGCTCGCAGAACCCGGTGGCCGACGGTGTGGCGAAGATGGACACCGGCGCCACGATCAACGTGATCGTCTCCGAGGGCGCGCCGCAGGTCGACGTCCCGGACGTCGTCGAGCAGTCCCAGTCACGCGCCGAGGAGACCCTGCGCGCGAAGGGCTTCAAGGTCGTCGTCGAGCAGAAGGAGTCCGACGAGGAGCCGGGACAGGTCCTGAGCCAGGACCCGGCGGGCAACTCGAAGGCGGAGAAGAACTCCACGGTCACCATCACCGTCTCCAAGAAGCAGCAGACGCAGCTGCCGGACGTCACCAACCGCAGCTACGACCAGGCCGTGCAGCAGCTCGCCGGGCTCGGCTTCACCAACGTCGCCCGCCAGGACGTGGACTCCGACCAGCCGAAGGACACGGTCGTCGGCCAGACCCCCAACGGCGGCTCGAACCAGCCGAAGGACGTCCAGATCACGCTGAAGGTCTCCAAGGGCCCGCAGCAGCCGGCCCAGGTCCAGATCCCGGCCGACATCGGCGGCAAGAAGTTCAGCGAGGTGAAGGCGCAGCTGGAGGCCCTCGGTCTCGTCGTGACCCAGTCGGGCTCGGACAAGGGCGGCGCGACCGTCATGGGCACCAACCCGCCGGCCGGCTCCATGGTGAACGTGGGTGACCCGGTCACCGTGTTCACCGTCGGCGGCAACAACGACGGTGAGGGCGGCTTCTTCGGCTAGCCGAAGAAGCCGCGGGACAGCAGTCCGCAGACGCATACGGCAGTGGACCCGCCCGGAAGGGCGGGTCCACTGCCGTATGCGCGCGTAGGGGAGGAGGGGGGAGAGGAGGGGAGGAGTCGCGTCAGCGCAGTTCGGCGGGCGGCGTGCGCTGCGCGTCGACCTTCTCCGTGCGCGTCAGTTCGCCCCACACGATGTAGCGGTAGTCCGAGGTGTACATCGGGGTGCACGTCGTGAGCGTGATGTAGCGGCCCGGCTTGGCCTTGCCGGACTCCTTGGGGACGGGCTGGAGGACGTCCACGTTGTACTTCGTGGTCTCCGGGAGCGTCTTGTAGACCTTGTAGACGTACCAGGTGTCCCTGGACTCGAAGACGATGGCGTCGCCGGTCTTCAGCTTGTGGATGTTGTGGAACTTCGCGCCGTGTCCGTCGCGGTGCGCGGCGAGCGTGAAGTTGCCCTGCTTGTCCTGCGGCAGCGCGGACTTGACCGGCTCGGTGTAGTAGCCGGCGACACCGCCGTTGAGGATGTCGCTGTCGGTGCCCTTCTTCACGAGGACCTCGCCGTCGTCCATGGCCGGGACGTGCAGGAAGCCGATGCCGTCCTTGGTGTCGAGCGCGCCGGGGCCGGGGTCGGCGGCCCAGTGGTCGCGGACCTGGTCGCCCTCCCGGCCGGCCGCCCGGTCGGCGAGCACGTTGGTCCACCACAGCGAGTAGACGACGAAGAGACCGAGGACGACGCCCGCGGTGATGAGGAGTTCGCCGAAGACGCTGATGATCCCGGCGATCCGGTTGCGCGCTCGTGCCACAGGGTCGTCCCGTTCCGAAGTGGTGGTGTCGATGGTGGGGTTCAGCCTACGAGCGCGTCCGGCTTCCCCTTGTCGCGCGGGCGTTCCTCGACGAGCTTGCCCCACACGATCATGCGGTACGTGCTGGTGAACTCCGGCGTGCAGGTGGTGAGCGTGATGTAGCGGCCGGGTCCCTTGAAGCCGGAGCCCTGCGGCACCGGGTCGATGACCGAGACGTTGGACGGCGAGGTCTGCGGGAGGATGCTCGCCATCTCGTACGTGTAGTAGGCGTCGCGGGTCTCCACGACGATCGGGTCGCCGGGCTCCAGCTGGTTGATGTAACGGAACGGCTCGCCATGGGTGTTGCGGTGGCCGGCGACGGCGAAGTTCCCCTGCTTGTCGGCGGGCATCGCGGTCTTCAGCTTGCCCTCGCCGTAGTGGCCGACCATGCCCTTGTCGAGGACCTTGGTCTTGCTGATGCCCTCGGCGACCGGGACGACGACGTCGAGCTTCGGGATGTACATGATGGCGAAGCCCTTGCCGGGCTCGAAGGCGCCCGGGTCCTTGTCGCCGCCCTGGTTGAAGGAGTTCTCGATGTCGTGCTTCGCCTGGTCGGTCTCCTGACCGGCGCGGACGTTGGTCCACCATAGCTGGTAGGTGACGAAGAGCAGCATCACCACGCCGAACGTGATGAAGAGTTCGCCGACCACCCGGCTGAGGACGACGCCGAGGCTGTCCTTGGCGGCGCGGGCGGCACGGCGGGCCTCGACCCGGGACAGCGGACGGTCGGGCTCGCCCGCGGCGGCCGGCTCCGGCCCGGCAACGGCGGCGCCTCGGCCGCCCTTGCGCCGGGCGGCCTTGCGGCGCTCGGCGCGGCCCGGCCCGGGGGCGGCGGGCTCGGGGGTCTCGTCGACGGTGCGCAGCGCCATCGTCCCGGAGTCGTCCGCACGGCCGGCCGGGTCGTCGTCCGGCACGTCGACGGCGACGGGGTCACCGGCGACCGGCGCCGCGTACCCGGCGGGCTCGTACGCGGGCGTGGCGGCGTACGCCCCCTGGTCCGCGTAGTACGCCTCCTGAGGCGTCTGGGGCTGCTGGGGCCGCTGAGGCTCCTGAAGCGGCCGCTGAGCCCCGTAGGCGGCTCCGTGGTCCCCGTAGGCCTCCGGGCCCGGTATCGGCTCGTAGGGGCGCTCGTAGGGCTGCTCGTACGGCTCGTGGACGGGCGTCTCCGGCGCGTACGGCTGCTGCGGGGCGGGCCCGGCGGCGGGTATCGAACCGTCGGACGTCTGCCCCGGCCCGGGCCCGGGCAGCTGCCCCGGCTGATCTCCGGGCTGATGTCCGGGTCCGTGCTCCGGTTCCTCCGGCAGGTTCGTCGCCCGGAACCACGGCGACCCGGCCGTCACGCGACGGCCTTGCCCACCACCGGCGCGAGTCCTGCCGACCGCGCGACCGCGCCCGTGTCGCCGCACTGCTCCAGCCAGTTGGCGAGCATCAGGTGCCCGTGCTCGGTGAGCACCGACTCGGGGTGGAACTGCACGCCCTCGACGGGCAGTTCACGGTGGCGCAGCCCCATGATGATGCCGTCCTCGGTCTGCGCGGTGACCTCGAGCTCGGCCGGCAGGGCGGCGGGCTCGGCGGCCAGCGAGTGGTAGCGGGTCGCGGTGAACGGCGAGGGCAGACCGGCGAAGACGCCCTTGCCCCCGTGCACGACCGGGGAGGTCTTGCCGTGCAGCAGCTCGGGCGCCCGGTCGACCACTCCGCCGTAGGCCACGGCCATGGACTGCATGCCGAGGCAGACGCCGAAGACGGGCACCCCGGTGGCGGCGCAGTGGCGCACCATGTCGATGCACACCCCGGCCTGCTCGGGCGCGCCCGGCCCGGGCGACAGGAGCACTCCGTCGAAGCCGTCCTGCGCGTGGGCGAGCTCCACCTCGTCGTTGCGGAGCACTTCGCACTCGGCGCCGAGCTGGTAGAGGTACTGCACGAGGTTGAAGACGAAGCTGTCGTAGTTGTCGACGACGAGAATTCGCGCGCTCACTGGCCGTCCACCGTCACATCGTTGAACGGAAGCAGCGGCTCCGCCCAGGGGAACACGTACTGGAAGAGGGCGTAGACGACCGCGAGCACCAGCACGACCGAGATCAGCGCCTTCACCCAGGCGTTGCCCGGCAGATGCCGCCAGATCCATCCGTACATGACGTCCGCCGCCCCTTCCGTTCGTTACGGGGACCAGAGTACGGGTCGGAGGGGCGCTCGCGGGTCAGCTGCCCAAAGCCTGTGGACGACCGGCCGTGACCGGCTGGGTGGCGTCCAGGTGGGCCCAGGCGATCAGCCGGTGGCTGCTGCCCCACTCGGGATCGCAGGTGGTCAGGGTGAGGTAGCGGCCGGGCCCGTCGAACCCGGACTTGCGCGGCACGGGGTCGATGACGCCGATGTCGGTGGGCACGGTCCGGTAGGGCTCGCGGTCGATCCGGTACGTGAACCAGGTCGTCCCGTCGGTGAGGACCACGGCGTCGCCACGGCGCAGCCGGGGGAAGTCCTTGAACGGATCTCCGTACGTGCGGCGGTGGCCGGCCACGGAGAAGTTGCCGGTCTCGCCGAGCCGGGCGGTGCCGGCGTAGTGGCCGAGGCCCTTCTTGAGGGTGCCGGCGGCGGTGCCTTCCAGGACCGGCCACTCCCAGTCCTCGCCGAGCCGGGGCACGTACATGACGGCGAAGCCCTTGCCGGCGGTGTACGGGGCGGGGGCGGGCGTCGCTCCGGGAGCGCCGGGCACACCGGGCGTGCCGGGCGCGCCGGGCGGCTCGACCGGGCGGTCCACCCACGCCTGCTGCAGGGTGTCGAGCTGGCCCGCGGTGGCGCTGTCGGCCCGGACGCCGGTCCAGTACAGGAGGTAGCCGACGAAGAGCACGATCAGGGCGCCTGCGGTGACGCACAGCTCGCTGAGGGTCCGTACGACCAGTCGCACCGTCACCGCACCCGGCTCCCCCCGGTCAGCGCACGTCAGCGCACGCGTCAGCTCACAGGCTTCGCGTAGTGGAGGTCCACTGTGCCCGAGTAGCCGGGAAGAGTCACCGCCCGGTGCTCGTCGACTTTCCAGCCGAGGCCGTAGGCCTTCACGTAGAGCTGGTAGTTCTGCAGGGCCGGGGAGTCGGCGAGGGCCTTGTTCAGCTTGTCGCGGTCACCGACGGCGGTGATCTTGTAGGGCGGCGAGTAGACGCGGCCCTGGAGAATCAGGGTGTTGCCGACGCAGCGCACGGCGCTGGTGGAGATCAGCCGCTGGTCCATGACCTTGATGCCCTTGGCGCCGCCCTGCCACAGGGCGTTGACGACGGCCTGGAGGTCCTGCTGGTGGATGACCAGGTCGTTGGCCTGCGGCTCGGGGTAGCCGGGGGCCGCCTGGGCGTTCGGCGGGGCGTCGTTGAGGGTGACGGTGAGGCCGGGGCCGGAGGTCTCGGTGGTGCCGGCGGCGGCCGCCAGAGCCTTGAGCTTCGCGTCCTGGGCCTCGGTGGAGCCGTCGTCGCGGGCGGCGAGGGCGTCGACCTGGCGGCGCAGCGCGGCGGCGGACTCGTCGAGGCCGGCGTTCTTGTGGCTGCGCTCCTCGATCAGGTCGGAGAGTCTGAGGAGGGAGGCGTCGGTGCGCAGATTGGTGCCCTTGGCGGTGTTGAAGCTGGTCACGAAGATCAGCCCGGCGAGGGCGAAGACGGCAGCGGTGAGCACCCGGACCGGCCGCCACCTGATGCTTCGGCCCGGTCCGGTGGGAGTGTCGGCGGAATTGCTCAACGTACCCTGATCCCCTTCGGTGCCGCGGAACCACTACGCTAACGGACGCCCGGCGGCGGCTGCGGTGCGCTGTGACACATCCGTGGTCACGGTCCGCTCCGTCCGGTCCCGGCACCCCGCCCCGCCACAGATCACTGCGCGGTCACGCAGCGCATCGACAGGAGAGTCCCTCGTGCCGAAGTCACGGATCCGCAAGAAGGCCGACTACACGCCGCCGCCCGCGTCGAAGCAGGCCGCGTCGATCAAGCTGACCAACCGCAGCTGGGTCGCGCCGGTGATGCTCGCGCTGTTCGCGATCGGTCTGGTGTGGATCGTGGTCTTCTACGTCACCGACGGCAGGCTGCCGCTGGAGTCCATCAGCAACTGGAACATCGTCGTCGGCTTCGGTTTCATCGCCGCCGGCTTCGGTGTGTCCACGCAGTGGAAGTAGTCGCTCGGTAGTCCACGGAGCGGCCCACAGAGCAGCCCGCGGCGCATCCCGTCAAGCTCTGCCCTGAGTTATCCACAGTGTTGTGCACAGCACTGGATAACTTACGAAGATCTGTGGATAACCCTCACGGTGTTGACGCCGGTACGACCGCGAGAACGCCTGTGCGGAAACACTCCGCCCCCTACCTCTGCCACGTAAGACCAGGTCAGAGGCAGGGGGCGCGGTCGTACCCCGGCCTGCGCGGCCAACCGGCCACCCACTGTGGATAACTCTGGGGAAAGCTTCCCGAAGAGCTCGTCCACAGCACTCCCCGCTCAGGTGAGCGCGGCGGTCCGGGCGAGCACGATCCCCAGGTCGACCAGCAGCATCAGCCCGCAGGCCCCGTACTGCACCACGGCCCGGCGGGCCTTCGGCGCGTGCACGAACGCGTACGTGAGCAGCGCGCCCGCGACCAGACCGCCCACGTGCGCCTCCCAGGAGACCCCGGGGCGGGCGAAGGTGAAGACCAGCGAGATCGCCACGAAGATCAGCACCGGGCGCATGTCGTAACGGTGCCGCCGGGCCAGCACCACCCAGGCGCCGATCAGACCGAAGACGATGCCGGAGGCGCCGAGCGCGCCCTGGTTCTCCGGGGCGAAGAGATAGACCACGGCCGAGCCGGAGAGCCCGGACAGCAGACACAGCGCGGTGTAGCGGATCCGGCCCAGCTCCGGTTCGACGATCCCGCCGATCACCCACAGGCCGAGCATGTTGAAGACGAAGTGCGCGGCCTCCTGGTGCAGGAACGCCGAGCTGATCAGCCGGTACCACTCGCCGTCCGCGACGCCGACGACCTCGCCGAGCACCGGGTTGTAGGCGAGCCCGATCATGTCCAGCTGGTCCACCAGGTGGGTGCCGGCCGCCCGGACCGCGATGAAGAGGGCCAGGTTGATCGCGATCAGGATCTTGGTGACGAAGCGGCCGTCCGCCGCCACCCGCCCGCCCGCGATCGTCCGCGGCGTGTTGGCACCCGGCGCGTG
Source organism: Streptomyces sp. NPDC051909 (assembly GCF_040681095.1). NCBI lineage: Bacteria > Bacillati > Actinomycetota > Actinomycetes > Kitasatosporales > Streptomycetaceae > Streptomyces > Streptomyces sp. NPDC051909. The sequence continues at coordinate 184,321 of NZ_JBFAYA010000013.1, forward strand.
ACCGGTGCCGGAGCCGCCCCGTACACACTCCGGGCACTGGAAGCCGACGGACGCGGACACCATGCACTGCGGACAGATCGGCTTCTCGCAGCGCGTGCAGCGGATGCCGGTCTCGACGTCCGGATGGCGGTAGCAGTGCATGAAGGTCCTCCGAGGACGGGTCGGCGGGGCAAGCACATCGCCCCGCCCTCCATACGGACGGGCGGGGCGCAAAGGTTCCGGGTCAGCGGTATCCGATTCAGCGGCTCTCGATGACGACGGTCTCGATCACGACGTCCTCGACCGGGCGCTCGGTGCGCGGGTTGGTGTCCGCGGCGGCGATCGCGTCCACGACCGCCTTGCTGTCCTTGCCGACGACCTCGCCGAAGATCGTGTGCTTGCGGTTGAGCCAGGTCGTCGCGCCGACCGTGATGAAGAACTGCGAGCCGTTGGTGCCGGGGCCGGCGTTGGCCATCGCGAGCAGGTACGGCTTGTCGAAGAACAGCTCCGGGTGGAACTCGTCGGCGAACTCGTAGCCGGGGCCGCCCGTGCCGTTGCCCAGCGGGTCGCCGCCCTGGATCATGAAGCCCTTGATCACCCGGTGGAAGACCGTGCCGTCGTAGAGCGGATCCGTGGAGACCGCACCGGTCGCCGGGTGGGTCCACTCGCGCTCGCCGCGGGCCAGCTCGACGAAGTTCCGCACCGTCTTCGGGGCGTGGAACGGCAGCAGGCGGATCTCGATGTCCCCCGCGCTGGTCCTCAGAGTCGCGTACAGCTGCTCGGCCACGATCCGCCTTCCTCCACCACTGCGCGCCCGTGCGCGCTTCACGTCCGTGGGCATCCTCGCACGGCCGCATGCCCCGGATGCCCGCCCCGCATGCCGGAGCGCGGCACGGCAGGCATGATTCCGAAAAGGATGGAAAGGTGAAAAACCGACATCGCCACCCGAGGAGGAGGAATCCCGTGACCCGCATGGAGAGCGTGCGCGCCGCGACAGGTTCGGCGAAGGAGAGCGTGCTGCACGCCGCGGAAGTGGTGGCGCCGTACGCCGAAACGGCCCGGGATCAGGCCGCGCACTACGCGCTGGAGACGCGCGACTGGCTCGCGCCGAAGGTCTCGAAGGCCGCGTCGCAGGCCCGTGTCCAGGCCCGTACGCAGTACGACTCGTTGGTCGCACCGCACGTGCCGCCGCGGGTCGACGAGGCCGCGCAGCGTGCCGCGGCCGTGACCCGCAAGGCCGCCCGTCAGGCGGCCGACTACACCGTTCCGCGTGTCGAGCACGCGGTCGCCGCGACCGGTCCCGTCCTCGAGGAGGCCGGGTCGCGTTCGACTGCCGCCTGGGCCGCGCTGCGCGGTCAGGTGACGCCGAGGGACATCGAGAAGATCATGAAGAAGCATGAGCGTCGCGCCAGGTGCGGACGTCTCGCCAAGGGCCTCGTGGTCCTCGGGCTTCTGGTCGGCGGCGCGATCGCCGCCTGGAAGTGGTGGGACAGGCAGGCCAACCCCGACTGGCTGGTCGAACCTCCCGCTCCCACCGAGGTGGACGAGGAGACCGGGCTGTCGTCCGTCGACGACGGCGGTGCGTCACTCGATCCCGGGGTGGCGGCCAAGGAGGCCGAGGAGGAGGCGGCGAAGCGCGACGAGGAGCGTCGCTGATCGCCGGCCGGTACGGACTGCGGCGGTTCGGACCGCGGTGCGGACCGCGGATTCGCGGACTGCGGTCGTTCGGGCTGCGGTCGTTCGGGCTGCGGTACGGACGACGTACGGCAGGACGTACGAGCGAGCGGGGCGCGGCGGAGGTTCCCGCCGCGCCCTACGCGGTCCGGCCGGTCAGCGCCAGGCCGGACAGCTCGGCCGAGCCGGACCCCGCGCCGTACGCGGCTCCGTACCCGGCACCGTGGCCGTCGGCCGCGTCGCCGTCGACCGGCAGGTGACGGACGGCCGGGGAGGAACCGTGCGCCTCGGCGCCGATGCGCTGCTTGATGGTGGGCGGCAGGGCGCGGCCCTGCGCGAGGTGCCAGTGGGCTGCCGTTCGCTGGGCGGGCAGCGGTACGGCCGCGCGCTCCGCGCGGGCCTCGGCGGCGCCGGCCGGGGCGGGCTCGTCGCCCTGGGCGAGGGCGGGATGAGCGGTCGCGGCGGTGGCGGGCGTCGCCAGGCCGAGGGAGGCGAACAGGGCGACGAGGACGGAGACGAAGGCGGTCCAGAACTGCTTGACCTTGGCGGTGGCCATGACCCCTCACTTTCGTGGTGTCGAGTCCCGAGGGCCCGGGGGTTCCGCGCGGTTCGCGTGCCTCGCGGAATGATGGGCCGTTCTCGGATGGTTCATTTCGGATTGCGCGCTTTTCGTACATTGCTCATGATGGGGACGCGACTCCGGGATGTCCGGAGGCACGCAGCCGCCGCGCAGTTCTTCCGATGAACACCACTCGTACGGGTCAAGGGCGCGTCACCGCGTGCCGAGCCGGGCCCGCTCCGCCCAGCGCACCGCCGGGCCCGTGGCCAGGCCCGCGGCCACGAAGACCGCCCCCAGGAGCAGCCAGCCCGCCACGCCCCAGCCGATCAGCAGCGTGGTGACGAGCAGCGGCCCGAGGGTCCGTGCGACCGGCACGCCGGTGCCGTAGAAGCCCTGGTACTGGCCGATCCGGTCGGCCGGGGCGAGCGCGAAGCCGATCTGCCACGACCCCGCGGAGTGCCGCATCTCGGCGATCACCTGCAGGACCGCGCCGAGCACCAGGACCGCGACCGTCGGCCAGGCACCGAATCCGGCGGCGGTCACCGCGAACACCGCGCAGGAGCCGAACATCACGAGACTGGACCGGCCCACCGCGCGGACGCCCTCCGGCAGTCCGGTCACCGAGCGCGCGGCCCGCACCTGAAAGAGCATCACCGCACCGGTGTTGAGGACGAAGAGCGCCGAGACCGTCCAGCCGGGGGCCGTGGTGCGCTCCACGATCCACAGCGGCAGCGCCAGGCTCAGCAGCGGCATGCGGAGCAGAAGTATCGCGTTGAGCAGGGTGAGCAGCGCGTACGGACGGTCCCGCAGCACCACGAGCCGGGGCTCGCCGGCGGCGCCGGCCGGGCTCGCGGGGACCGTCGGCAGGCTGCGGAGCACCAGGGCGCAGAAGAGGAAGCCGAGCGCGTCGAGGGCGAAGACCGCGAGGTAGGCGGTGCGGGAGCCGTCGGCGATGGCGAGGCCGCCGAGCGCGGCGCCGACGGCGAGCCCGGCGTTGAGCGTGGCCTGCAGCCGGGCCAGCATGCCGACCCGGGCCTCCGGCCCGACGAGCCCGGCGAGCAGCGCCTGCCGGGCGGCGGCGAGACCGCTCTGCGCCGTGGCGTACAGGGTCGCGGCGAGCAGGAAGGGCACGAAGTCGCGGATGAGGAGCAAGGAGGCGACGGCCGCGGAGGTCGCCAGGGCGAGCAGTACGGCGCTGCCGCGCGCCCCGCGCCGGTCGGCGAGGTGCCCGAGCGGCACCCCGGCGAGCGAGCCGATGCCCCAGGCGAGGGCGAGCCCGGCGCCGATCTGCGCGGCGGACAGGCCGACGATCCGGGAGAAGTAGAGCGCCGAGGTCACGTAGAAGGCGCCGTCGCCCACGGAGTTGCCGAACTGGGCGACGAGCAGCGCCCGTCGGGTCCGCGCGCCGGCCGGGCCCTCGGGGCGGGCGGCGCGCTCCGTGCTCTTCGTCGTCGTCATACCGCTGAATCTAGGGCTCGGTGGCCCAGGGATCCCGGTCCATTCAGCGGTGGAAGGAGTGGGCCACTTCCTCGGCTCCCGGGATCCGAAAAAGCCCCTCCGACGGCGGGTTTCCGCAGGTCGGAGGGGCTTTCTTCCGGTGGAGCCTAGGGGAGTCGAACCCCTGACATCTGCCATGCAAAGACAGCGCTCTACCAACTGAGCTAAGGCCCCGGAACGAGACCAGAGTACCGGGTGACCCCCCGTATCCCGCAAAAGGATTGGGACTCCCCGTGAGCGACCACTCTCCGTAAGATGCTGACCGGGGTTCGCAGTGGCGAACCCAAGGGATGGGGAGAAGTAGTAATGGATACAGCGCAGCAGGAAGCCACGGCCAGAGCCCGGGAGCTTCAGCGCAGTTGGTACGGGGAGCCGTTGGGGGCGCTCTTCCGTCGGCTGATCGACGATCTCGGGCTGAACCAGGCCAGGCTCGCCGCCGTGCTCGGGCTCTCGGCGCCCATGCTCTCCCAGCTGATGAGCGGCCAGCGGGCCAAGATCGGCAATCCCGCCGTCGTCCAGCGTGTCCAGGCCCTGCAGGATCTGGCCGGCCAGGTCGCCGACGGCAGCGTCAGCGCCGCCGAGGCCACCGACCGGATGGACGAGATCAAGAAGTCCCAGGGCGGCTCCGTGCTCACCGCCGGCAGCCAGACCACCTCCAGCAGCGGCGCGCCCACCGTGCGCCGCGTGGTGCGCGAGATCCAGTCCCTGCTGCGCTCCGTGGCCGCGGCCGGCGACATCATCGAGGCGGCCGACTCGCTCGCGCCGGCCCACCCCGAGCTGGCAGAGTTCCTCCGGGTGTACGGCGCGGGGCGCACCTCCGACGCGGTCGCCCACTACGAGTCGCATCAGAACTGAGGCCGGACGAGACGGGCCGACAGACGGTACGGGGAGCGGGCGCAGCGCGATGGGTGAGGTCTTCGCGGGTCGGTACGAGCTGATCGATCCGATCGGCCGCGGCGGGATCGGCGCGGTCTGGCGTGCCTGGGACCACCGGCGCCGCCGTTACGTGGCGGCGAAGGTGCTCCAGCAGAGCGACGCCCACGCGCTGCTCCGCTTCGTGCGCGAGCAGGCGCTGCGCATCGACCATCCGCACGTCCTCGCCCCGGCCAGCTGGGCCGCGGACGACGACAAGGTCCTCTTCACGATGGACCTGGTGGCGGGCGGCTCGCTGGCGCACGTGATCGGGGACTACGGCGCGCTGCCGCCCCGGTTCGTGTGCGTCCTGCTCGACCAGCTGCTGTCCGGTCTGGCCGCGGTGCACGCGGAGGGGGTCGTGCACCGCGACATCAAGCCGGCGAACATCCTCATGGAGGTCACCGGCACCGGACGGCCGCACCTGCGGCTCTCCGACTTCGGCATCTCGATGCGCAAGGGCGAGCCCCGCCTCACCGAGACCAACTACGTGGTGGGGACGCCCGGTTACTTCGCGCCCGAGCAACTGATGGGCGCCGAGCCCGACTTCACGGCCGATCTGTTCGCGGTCGGCCTGGTCGCGCTCTATCTGCTCCAGGGCCGCAAGCCCGACTCACAGGCCCTCGTGGACCACTTCCGGACGTACGGCACCCCCGGCGCCCCGCAGGACATCCCGGAGCCGCTCTGGCAGGTCCTCGCCGGGCTGCTTCAGCCCGACCCGCAGGCCCGCTTCAAGACGGCCACGGGGGCGCGCAAGGCGCTCACGGCGGCGATCGAGCTGCTGCCGGAGCCCGAGGCCGGTGAGGAGCCGGTCGAGGTCTTCGACCAGATCGGCCCGCTGCCGGCCGGCTTCGGCCCGGACGGCCCGCTGCCCGCGGCCCCGGCCGCCCCCGCGCCCGCGCCCGTACCGCAGCAGGATGCCGGACCGCAGCCGCCGGGGCCCTCCGAGACCGGCAGCTTCCACCTGCCGCCGCCACCGCGGCACGCGCCCGTACAGGCACCCGTGCAGGCGCCCGTGCCGCAGACGCCGACCCAGCGGGTGGTCGCGGCCCCCGCCGCCTTCGCCCAGGCGCCCACGGCCGCCGTGCCGTACGAGCAGCAGCCACCGCAGCCGTACGAGCAGCCGGCCGCCGCCCACCCGTACACCGCCTCGCAGGCCGCCGTCGTGCCCGCGCGCCGGCCGGGTCCGCCCGCCAAGGTGGCGGTGCCGGTCCTGATCACCGCCCTGGTCTGCTTCGCCGTGGGGATCTGGGCCCTGCTCCAGGCCTAGCTCGAACCTGTGCGGCGGGCCAGGAACCACCAGGCGCCCAGGCCGAGCAGCAGCACGCTGCCCGCGCCGATGCCGGCCACGCCGACGACCTTCAGGGTGCCGCTGCGCTCGACCTCGCCGGCGTTCTGACCGCTGGCGGCCGCGTCCCGGTCGTCCGCGGTCACCGAGAAGACCCCGGCGGGCCCGGCGTACGGCGGCGCCGGCTTGGCCTGCCCGGTGACGTTCACCCGCAGGGTCAGCGGCAGCGGCTTGTCCCCGTACGCCTTGGCCAGCTCCGGGCTGAGCGTCGCCGACAGGTAGTACCAGCCGGCGAAGCGCATGGCGCTGGTGGAGTCGGTGGAGGCGAAGCGGTTCTCGTAGGCCACCGGGCGCTCCGGGTCCAGCGCGAGGGTCGCCGGGTCGCCCGAGTACGTCATGGAGTCCTGGTCGACATGGCCGCGCGCCGGGTTCTCCAGGGAGAGCACCAGGGCGTTGGAGACATAGGCGTCACCGGCCGGGCTGCTGCCCAGTTCGGCGGTGGCGAAGAGCTGCTGGCCCCAGTCGACCGGCACCCGGTAGTAGACCGTCCGGCCCGGCGCGAGGTCGGTGCGCCACTCGCCCTGCGTCAGTGAGGTGGCGTCGCCGAAGCCGGCGCCGCCGTCGCGCCGCTGCGGGCCGCCGGCGGGCGGCTGGGGCGTGCCGGAGGCCCAGTCCGAGGGCAGCGCGGTCGGACCGGGCGCCTTGGAGAGGCCCGGCTCGGTCAGATAGCGGATCTCCAGGTCCCAGTCGCCGCCGTCCGAGCCGTCCTTGGCCTCGCGCTCGACGAGGACGTAGTAGGCGCCGGCCTGCGTACAGCTCGTCGACTCCGGCTCGATGGTGCGGTGGGCGTACGCGGCGATCGGCCGGGTGAACGCACCGGGGAAGGACGTGCTCTGGTAGCCGCACCGGTTGTTGGAGCCGTCCTGCATGCTCACCTTGATGCCGTCGCCGTAGGCGGCCTTGGCGCCGTTCCCGGGGACGGCGACGACGGAGACGTACGCGTTCTGCTTCGTGTCGAGGTCGACGCGGTAGTAGAGCTTGCCGTCCTTCTTGATGCTGGAGCGGTAGGTCTGGCCGGCCTTCAGCTGTGCGGCGTCCAGATTGGAGACGGCGCCCTTCACCTGCTGTGCGCCGCCGTCGAAGGCGTATCCGCCGTCGCTCCCGGCCGCCGCCCACGCCCCGCCCGGCAGGGCGAGGCCCGCGCACAGTGCCGTGGCCAGTGCCCCGGCCGCCCGTCCGGTACCCCGTTGCCTCTTCACGCGCTTCCCCTCGTCGTGTCCGTGCCGGCCCATCCTGCCCGCCCGTACGGCCCACACCCTACAAATTCGCGAGAGCAAGCATTTCGTTCGCATTCATTCACTTCGGCGAACCGCCGGCGGACCGGGCGAACCGCCGGCGAACAGCCGGGCGAACAGAGCGAGGCCCCGGCCGCTCGAAGCGGCCGGGGCCTCACCCTTGGACGATCTGTGCGTCTCACACACCCGAACCTGCGGGCACGGAGTCGGTCGCCTCCGTCCACAGATCCTGCTCGGCGCGATCCGCCTGGATCTGGCGGTACACGAGGAGCCCGCCGATGGCGGCCAGTGCGACCAGGAGAAGCTTCTTCACCGCGCGACCTCGTCTTTCGTTGACGTAGGAGACTTCTGACGCCCACTCTACACACCGGTCGATATCGATCGGTGACCTAGGCGGACACGCGTCCGGCAAAAGCAATCGGCCCGGACGGGTGAACCGGCCGCATGCCTTGACCCGCAGGCCGGGCACGTCCGGCGGAGAGATGAAGAAGACCCCCGGTCCATCCGGACCGGGGGTCTTCCTACTGGTGGGGCTAACAGGATTTGAACCTGTGGCCTCATCCTTATCAGGGATGCGCTCTAACCAACTGAGCTATAGCCCCGCCGCGCTTTGCGGTGTGTGTCCCGCGCGCTGACTCCTGAAGATTAGCGCACGTGGGGGCCAGTCCCAAAATCGGTTCCCGAGACCGGCCCCGCGTGAGTCATCCGCAGGTCACTCGTCCTCGGCGAGCGTGAGCTCGACGCCGCCCACGAAGCCGGCCGAGAGGTTGTAGATGAAGGCGCCCAGGGTGGCGAGCGCCGTCATCAGGACGACGTCGATCACCGCGATCACCGAGGTGAACATCAGGACGCGCGGCAGCGACAGGAAGGACTGCAGATCGAAGCCGTTCGACTCGTTGGAGCCGGTCGCCTCGCTGATCGTGCCGCCGACGGTCGAGAAGACGCCCATGGCGTCCATGACCATCCACAGCACCGCCGCGGCCACCACCGTGCAGATGCCGAGCGCGATGGAGAGCAGGAAGCTCACCTTCATCACCGACCACGGGTCCGCCTTGGCGACCCGCAGCCGTGCCTTGCGGGTGCGCGGCGTGGTGCGCGCCCCCGTCCGGGCCTTGCGCTGGGCGGCCGCGCTCTGGCCGCCCAGGGTGCCGCCGGCGCCCCCGCCGCCCTGCGGCTGCTGTCCGGCGCCATAGGCCTGCGGCGGGTGGTACGGGCCGCTCTGCTGCGCCCCCGCCCGCTCGCCGGGCAGTGGCCCGTTGTACGTCTCGTACGAGGGCTGCTGCCCCCGGGTGTCCGTCACCGTAATCCCCCTACCCTCGGCGGGGGTGCCCCCACCCTGGGAGTCCATGGCGGAGCCACGGGCACCGCTCGATCCTGCGGACCGGCCGTCGGCCGAACCGGCGCCCGTGGCTCCACTCACGCTCTACTCCTCGTGCTCCCCGGTCGCGGGCTCCGTGCCCTCGACCGCCTCGACTGTCGTGCCCGTCTCGGCCGTCTCGACAGCCTCGTCGGCATCCTCGTCCTCGCCGCCCTCGGCGTTGCGGGCGATTCCGACGACGGCATCGCGCTTGCCCAGGTTGATCAGCTGGACGCCCATGGTGTCACGGCCGGTCTCCCTGACTTCGTTGACTCGCGTACGAATCACACCGCCGGACAGCGTGATGGCGAGGATCTCGTCGGTCTCCTCGACCACCAGCGCGCCCACGAGCGAGCCGCGGTCCTCCACGATCTTGGCGGCCTTGATGCCGAGGCCGCCACGACCCTGGACGCGGTACTCGTCGACGGCGGTGCGCTTCGCGTAGCCACCGTCGGTCGCGGTGAAGACGAACGTACCGGGCCGGACGACATTCATCGAGAGCAGCTCGTCGTCCTCGCGGAAACTCATCCCCTTGACGCCGGACGTGGCGCGTCCCATCGGGCGCAGCGCCTCGTCCGTGGCGGTGAAGCGGATCGACTGCGCCTTCTTGGAGATCAGCAGCAGGTCGTCCTCGGCGGACACCAGCTCGGCGCCGATCAGCTCGTCGGCGACGCCTTCGGCGCCGGTGTCCCGCTCTCGCAGGTTGATCGCGATGACGCCGCCGGAGCGCGGCGAGTCGTAGTCCTTCAGCGCGGTCTTCTTCACCAGACCGGCCTTGGTGGCGAGCACCAGGTACGGCGCGGCCTCGTAGTCGCGGATCGCGAGGATCTGGGCGATCTGCTCGTCCGGCTGGAAGGCCAGCAGGTTGGCCACGTGCTGGCCGCGGGCGTCCCGTCCGGCGTCCGGCAGCTCGTACGCCTTGGCCCGGTAGACCCGGCCCTTGTTGGTGAAGAACAGCAGCCAGTGGTGCGTGGTGGAGACGAAGAAGTGGTCGACGATGTCGTCCTGCTTCAGCTTCGTGCCGCGCACGCCCTTGCCGCCGCGCTTCTGCGAGCGGTAGTCCTCGGTCTTCGTCCGCTTCACATAGCCGCCACGCGTGATGGTGACGACGATGTCCTCCTCGGCGATCAGGTCCTCGATGGACATGTCGCCGTCGAAGGGCACCAGCTGCGAGCGGCGGTCGTCGCCGAACTTCTCGACGATCGCGGCGAGCTCCTCGCTGACGATCGCCCGCTGCTTCTCGGGCGAGGCCAGGATCGCGTTGTACTCGTTGATCTTCGCCTGGAGCTCGTCGTGCTCGGCGACGATCTTCTGGCGCTCCAGGGCGGCGAGCCGGCGCAGCTGCATCTCGAGGATGGCGTTGGCCTGGATCTCGTCGATCGTGAGCAGGTCCATCAGGCCCGCGCGGGCGACCTCGACGGTCTCGCTGCGCCGGATGAGCGCGATGACCTCGTCGATCGCGTCGAGGGCCTTGAGCAGACCGCGCAGGATGTGGGCGCGCTCCTCGGCCTTGCGCAGCCGGAACCGCGTCCGGCGCACGATGACCTCGATCTGGTGCGTCACCCAGTGGCGGATGAACGCGTCCAGGGAGAGGGTGCGGGGCACGCCGTCGACGAGCGCCAGCATGTTGGCGCCGAAGTTCGTCTGCAGGTCGGTGTGCTTGTAGAGGTTGTTGAGGACGACCTTGGCGACGGCGTCCCGCTTGAGCACGATGACCAGGCGCTGGCCGGTGCGCGAGGAGGTCTCGTCGCGGACGTCGGCGATGCCGCCGATCTTGCCGTCCTTCACCAGGTCGGCGATCTTCTGCGCGAGGTTGTCCGGGTTGACCTGGTAGGGCAGCTCGGTGACCACCAGGCACTGGCGGTTCTGGATCTCCTCGACCTCGACGACCGCGCGCATGGTGATGGAGCCGCGGCCGGTGCGGTACGCCTCCTCGATGCCCTTGCGGCCGACGACGAGCGCGCCGGTGGGGAAGTCGGGGCCCTTGATGCGCTCGATGAGCGCGTCGAGCAGCTCCTCGTGGCTGGCGTCGGGGTTGGCCAGGTACCACTGGGCGCCGTCGGCGACCTCGCGCAGGTTGTGCGGCGGGATGTTGGTCGCCATGCCGACCGCGATGCCGGCGGAGCCGTTGACCAGCAGGTTCGGGAACCGGGCCGGGAGGACCGTCGGCTCCTGGTTGCGGCCGTCGTAGTTGTCCTGGAAGTCGACGGTCTCCTCGTCGATGTCCCGGACCATCTCCATCGACAGCGGCGCCATCTTGCACTCGGTGTAGCGCATGGCGGCGGCCGGGTCGTTGCCCGGGGAGCCGAAGTTGCCGTTGGAGTCGACGAGCGGCATCCGCATCGACCAGGGCTGGGCGAGGCGGACGAGCGCGTCGTAGATCGAGGTGTCGCCGTGCGGGTGGTACGTACCCATGACGTCGCCGACGACGCGGGCGCACTTGTAGAAGCCCTTCTCGGGCCGGTAGCCGCCGTCGTACATCGCGTACAGCACGCGGCGGTGCACCGGCTTGAGGCCGTCGCGGACGTCGGGCAGCGCGCGGGACACGATGACGGACATCGCGTAGTCGAGGTACGAGCGCTGCATCTCGGTCTCGAGCCCGACGGGCTCGATCCGCAGCTGCGGCTCCTCCTCTTCCGTGGTCTCGGTGTTCACAGGAGTGTTTTCGTCGGCCATTGCTGGTCGTCAGTCCTTTCGTACGGTCAGCTGAGACCGACTCAGATGTCGAGGAAGCGAACGTCCTTGGCGTTGCGCTGGATGAACGAGCGCCGTGCCTCGACGTCCTCGCCCATCAGCACCGAGAACAGGTCGTCGGCCTGGGCGGCGTCGTCCAGGGTGACCTGACCGAGCACCCGGTGCTCGACGTCCATGGTGGTGACGCGCAGCTCCTCGGCGTTCATCTCGCCGAGACCCTTGAAGCGCTGGATCGAGTCCTCGCGGATCCGCTTGCCGTTCTGCTTGCCCAGCTCGACCAGCGCGTCGCGCTCGCGGTCCGAGTAGGCGTACTCGAAGTCGTCCCGACCCCACTTGATCTTGTACAGCGGGGGGCGGGACAGGTAGACGTGACCGGCCTCGACCAGCGGGCGCATGAAGCGGAAGAGGAAGGTCAGCAGCAGGGTGTTGATGTGCTGGCCGTCGACGTCGGCGTCCGCCATCAGGATGATCTTGTGATAGCGGAGCTTCTCGATGTCGAAGTCCTCGTGGACACCGGTGCCGAAGGCGGAGATCAGCGCCTGGACCTCGGTGTTCTGCAGGATCTTGTCGATCCGCGCCTTCTCGACGTTCAGGATCTTGCCGCGGATCGGCAGGATGGCCTGGTACATCGGGTTCCGGCCGGACTTGGCCGAGCCGCCGGCGGAGTCACCCTCGACGATGAAGATCTCGCACTTGGTCGGGTCGTTCGACTGGCAGTCCGAGAGCTTGCCCGGCAGGGACGCCGACTCCAGCAGACCCTTGCGGCGGGTCAGGTCGCGGGCCTTGCGGGCGGCCACGCGCGCGGTGGCGGCGTTGATGCCCTTGCGGATGATGTCCGCGGCCTCGATGGGGTTGCGGTCGAACCAGTCCGTGAGGTGCTCGTGAACGACCTTCTGGACGAAGGTCTTCGCCTCGGTGTTGCCGAGCTTCGTCTTGGTCTGGCCCTCGAACTGCGGCTCGCCGAGCTTGACCGAGATGATCGCGGTCAGACCCTCGCGGATGTCGTCACCGGTGAGGTTGTCGTCCTTCTCCCGGAGCAGCTTCTTGTCGCGCGCGTACTTGTTGACGAGGGTCGTCAGCGCGGCGCGGAAGCCCTCCTCGTGCGTACCGCCCTCGTGGGTGTGGATCGTGTTCGCGAACGAGTACACGCCCTCGCTGTACGAGGAGTTCCACTGCATCGCGATCTCGACCGAGAGCGTGCGCTCCTTGTCCTCGGCCTCGACGTCGATGACGGTGGGGTGGATCAGGTCGCCCTTGCGCGAGTTGAGGTACGTCACGAAGTCGACGATGCCGCCCTCGTAGTGGTACTTCACCGTGCGGGCGGCGGGCTCGGCGGCCGCCTCGGCGTCCGGGTCGTCGGCGCCCACGGTCGCCTTCGCGGACTCGCGCTCGTCGGTGAGCGCGATGGTGAGGCCCTTGTTGAGGAAGGCCATCTCCTGGAAGCGGCGCGAGAGCGTCTCGAAGGAGTACTCGGTCGTCTCGAAGATGTCCGGGTCGGACCAGAAGGTGACCGAGGTGCCGGTCTCGTCGGTCTCCTCGTGCTGCGCGAGGGGCGCGGTCGGGACGCCCATCTTGTAGTCCTGCGTCCAGCGGTGGCCGTCGGTCTTGATCTCGACGGAGACCTTCGTGGACAGCGCGTTCACGACGGAGACGCCGACGCCGTGCAGACCGCCGGAGACGGCGTAGCCGCCGCCGCCGAACTTGCCGCCCGCGTGCAGCACGGTCAGGACGACCTCGACGGCCGGCTTGCCCTCGGAGGCCACGATGCCCACCGGGATGCCGCGGCCGTTGTCGACGACACGGACGCCGCCGTCGGCCAGGATCGTCACGTCGATGGTGTCCGCGTGCCCGGCCAGGGCCTCGTCGACCGAGTTGTCGACGACCTCCTGCACCATGTGGTGCAGGCCGCGCTCGCCGGTCGAGCCGATGTACATGCCAGGGCGCTTGCGCACGGCATCCAGGCCTTCGAGGACCTGGATGTTGCTGGCGGTGTACTGGTTGTTCTCGTTGGGGTTGCCGGAATCGGCCACGAAGCGCCCTTTCTGGCACAGCACAGGCCGTTCTCCGGGCATACGGGAGCCGGCTGCGTCGTTCGACTTGTTCCGCAGGGTGGCGGGATTGTCTTCCAGTCTACCGGTACCACTGACACTCATGGGGGTTTGCCGGTACCTGAATGCTCATGTGCCGCCCTCGACGGCCCCGAGACGACTCCCCATATCCGGAGAGGGGCTCCAGAGGCCCCTGGCGGCCACCTAGCGCTTCGGGCGGTGACGCCGAGTGGGCGGGGCGGCGCCGGCTTCCGTCACCGCGTTGTGGGCATACGTTCCGCAGGGGCTGGGGGTCCCCCCGCCGAAGGCAGGGGGAGGGTGGGCACAACGCCCCCGCGCACGGCGCCCTTCTGCTTGGACCTGCGCCCCGACGGCCCCGCCCCGGTCCGGCTCAGCCGTACGTGTCCCCGGGCCCCGTCGACCCGGGCGCCCGCAGCGGCCCGTACCCCCGCCGCGGCCCGCCCGGCCCGAGCACCTTGATCATCCGCACCGTCCCGTGCCCGAGGTCCTCGTTCAGCCGGGCCACCAGCCTCGGCGCGAGGAGCCTCAGCTGCGTCGCCCACACCGTGGAGTCGCACTGCACGGTGAGCACCCGCTCCTCCGGCTCCTCGTCGTACTTCAGCGGCACGCAGTGCTTGGCCAGGTCCTCGCCGACGATCTGCGGCCAGCGCCCCATGACCCCGCCCACCGCCGCCGGCGTCTCCCAGCCGCGCTCGGTGATCAGCCGGTTGATCGCGGCGCCGAGCGCCATCGGGTCACGCCCGTCGGCGCGCGCGCCGGAGCGCAGTCCGCCACCGCGCCTGGCCTGCTTCTTCTGCGCCGCCGCCGCGCCCCGCGCCTTCGCCTGCTCCTTGGCGGCGCGCAGCGCGACGCGGGCGAGGTCGACCCCGGACGGCTCCGGAGCCGAAGGCTTGTCCACAGGCTGTGGGGAAGTCTCGCCGTTCGTCACCGCGCCGCCACCTTCTCCACCGCGCCGCCGGCCACCGCGTACCGCGTCCCCGTGAGGACTCCCGGCACGTCGTCGTCGACCGCCGCCGTCACGAGCACCTGCTCGCCCGGCGCCACCAGCTCCGCGAGCCGTTCGCGCCGGCGCGCGTCCAGCTCGGCGAAGACGTCGTCGAGGACGAGCACCGGCTCGTTGCCCTCGGCCCGCAGCAGGTCGTACGAGGCGAGGCGCAGCGCCAGCGCGTACGACCAGGACTCGCCGTGGCTCGCGTACCCCTTGGCCGGCAGGTCGCCGAGCTTCAGGAGCAGGTCGTCGCGGTGCGGTCCGACCAGCGTGACGCCGCGCTCGATCTCCTGCTTGCGCACGTCGGCGAGCGCGGCGATCAGCTGCCCGTACAGCTCCTCACGGGTGTGCCCGGAACCGGGCGCGGAGGGCTTGTACTCCAGCTGGACCGGCCCGCCGCCCGGCGCCAGCTGCTCGTACGCCTTGTCGGCGAGCGGGCGGAGCATGCCGATGAGGTCGAGCCGCTGGGCGAGCAGCTCGGCGCCGGCCCGGGCCAGGTGCTGGTCCCACACGTCGAGCGTGGACATGTCCATGGAGCGGCCGCCGTGCCGCCGCGCCATGGCGGCGGACTTCAGGAGCGTGTTGCGCTGCTTGAGCACCCGCTCGTAGTCGGAGCGCACGCCCGCCATGCGCGGCGCGCGCGCCGTGATCAGCTCGTCGAGGAAGCGCCGGCGCTCACCGGGATCGCCCTTGATCAGCGCCAGGTCCTCCGGCGCGAACAGCACGGTCCGTACGATGCCGAGCACGTCCCGCGGCCTGACCTGCGAGGACCTGTTGATACGGGCCCGGTTCGCGCGCCCCGGGTTGAGCTCCAGCTCGACCAGCTGGGAGCGCTCGCCCTGGGTGACGGCGGCCCGGATGACCGCCCGCTCCGCGCCCATCCGCACCAGCGGGGCGTCGGAGGAGACACGGTGGCTGCCGAGGGTGGCGAGATAGCCGACCGCCTCGACGAGATTGGTCTTGCCCTGGCCGTTCGCCCCCACGAACGCGGTGACGCCCGGATCGAGCGGAACCTCGACCCGGGCGTACGAGCGGAAGTCGGCCAGCGACAGATGCGTGACGTGCATGGTGGGCGCCGACCTTCCCCCGGCTGCTGTGCACCGCGGGGTGCACAGCCTGTGGATTACTTCTTCGTCTCGACCGCGTGGCCGCCGAACTGGTTGCGCAGCGCGGCGATCATCTTCATCTGCGGCGAGTCGTCCTGACGCGACGCGAACCGCGCGAACAGCGACGCGGTGATCGCCGGGAGCGGTACGGCGTTGTCGATGGCGGCCTCGACGGTCCACCGGCCCTCGCCGGAGTCCGACGCGTAGCCGCGCAGCTTGTCCAGGTGCTCGTCCTCGTCGAGGGCGTTGACCGCGAGGTCGAGCAGCCAGGAGCGGATGACGGTGCCTTCCTGCCAGGAGCGGAAGACCTCGCGGACGTCGGTCACGGAGTCGACCTTCTCCAGGAGCTCCCAGCCCTCGGCGTAGGCCTGCATCATCGCGTACTCGATACCGTTGTGGACCATCTTCGCGAAGTGGCCGGCGCCGACCTTGCCCGCGTGCACGTTGCCGAACTCGCCCTCGGGCTTGAGTGCGTCGAAGATCGGCTGGACCTTCGCCACGTGCTCGGCGTCGCCGCCGTA
Source organism: Streptomyces sp. NPDC051909 (assembly GCF_040681095.1). Taxonomy (NCBI): domain Bacteria; kingdom Bacillati; phylum Actinomycetota; class Actinomycetes; order Kitasatosporales; family Streptomycetaceae; genus Streptomyces; species Streptomyces sp. NPDC051909. The sequence continues at coordinate 200,260 of NZ_JBFAYA010000013.1, forward strand.
CATCAGCGCGTAGCCGTTCTCCAGGCCCCAGACGCCACCGGAGACGCCGCAGTCGACGAAGCCGATGCCCTTGGCCGCCAGCTCCTCGGCGTGCCTCTCGTCGTCCGTCCAACGGGAGTTTCCGCCGTCCACGACGACGTCGCCGGGGGAGAGCAGCTGCGCCAGCTCGTCGATCGTGGACTGGGTCGCGGCACCGGCGGGGACCATGACCCACACGACGCGCGGACCCTTGAGCTTGCCCACAAGCTCTTCGAGGCTGTGGACATCGGCGAGGTCCGGGTTGCGGTCGTATCCGACGACAGTGTGGCCTGCGCGGCGAATGCGCTCGCGCATGTTGCCGCCCATCTTGCCGAGACCGACGAGACCGAGCTCCATCAGAGATTCCTTAAGCGTCGTGTGCGGTTCGTACCCGGGTCCGAGCCTACGCCCGGACCCGCGTGCACACCTGTGGGGTCAGCCGCTCACTCGGCCACCTGTGGAACACCCTCGAACGCCCGGCAGAGACGGGTCTCAGAGGGCTCAGCCGCTCAGCCGCACCGGCATACCGCGTCCCCCGGGGGCCAACCCCCGGACCCCCGGCAGAGGGCTCAGCCGCTCAGCCGCACCGGCATGATCAGGTACTTGTAGGCCTCGTCCGCCTCCGCGTCGAGCGCCGGCTTGCCGCTCAGCAGCGCGGGCTTGGTCGAGGTCGTGAAGGAGAGCTGGGCGACCGGGGAGTCGATCGCGCTCAGTCCGTCGAGCAGGAAGGTCGGGTTGAAGGCGATCGAGATGTCGTCGCCCTCCAGCTGCGCGTCCACCCGCTCCACAGCCTGTGCGTCGTCGCTGGAGCCGGCCTCCAGGATGAGCACGCCCTGCTCGAAGCTCAGCCGGACCGGGGTGTTGCGCTCGGCCACCAGGGCGACGCGCTTGACGGCCTCGACGAAGGGCGCCGTCTCGATCACCGCGACCGAGTTGAACTCGGTGGGGAAGAGCGTCCGGTACTTCGGCAGGTCGCCCTCGAGCAGTCGGGTGGTGGTGCGGCGGCCGGCGCCCTCGAAGCCGATCAGGCCCTCGCCCTTGCCCGAGCCGGAGAGCGCCAGGGTGACCGTGTCGCCGCTGGTGAGCGCCTTGGCGGTGTCCAGGAGGGTCTTCGCCGGCACCAGGGCGACGGCGGAGGCGTCCGGGGACTCCGGCTTCCACAGGAACTCGCGGACCGCGAAGCGGTAGCGGTCGGTGGAGGCCAGGGTGACCGTGTCGCCCTCGATCTCGATGCGCACACCGGTGAGGACTGGCAGCGTGTCGTCACGGCCGGCGGCGATGGCCACCTGCGCGGCGGCGGAGGCGAAGACCTCACCGGGGACGGTGCCGGTCGCGGTGGGCATCTCGGGCAGTGCCGGGTACTCCTCCACAGGCAGGGTGTGGAGGGTGAAGCGGGAGGAGCCGCAGACCACGGTCGCCCGTACACCGTCTGTGGAGATCTCCACGGGACGGTTGGGGAGGGCGCGGCAGATGTCGGCGAGCAGGCGGCCGGAGACCAGGACGGTGCCGTCCTCCTCGACCTCGGCCTCGACGGAGACCCGCGCCGAGACCTCGTAGTCGAAGCTGGAGAAGCTCAGCGCGCCGTCCTCGGCCTTCAGCAGAAGGCCCGCGAGTACGGGCGCCGGCGGACGGGCCGGAAGGCTGCGGGCCACCCACGCCACCGCCTCCGCGAGTACATCGCGCTCCACCCGGATCTTCACCGGAACCGCCTCCTGCTTGTTGCTGGCTCTTCGTCGACTGCGGGAACCAGTCTGACGTACGCCACCGACACTCGGTGCGGCTCGGGGTCAAGTCGCGACAACAGCTCGCCGAGGCTCCGGGCTCGAGTTGTGCACAGGCCCCGCTTCAAAGCGGATTCCGAGCTAACTATGAGTGGTCGTAGTAGTAGGGCCTGTGGAAACCGTGGATAACGCCGTCTGCGCAGGTCAGGCCCAGTTTTTTGTCCACCGACCCTGTGGGTGCAGCCCGTGGAAAACCAGCGTCTGCTGTGGACACACGAAAGTTCTGCACACCCGATTCACAGGCGACGGGGAGTTCTCCCCAGTGCTGTCCCCAGCTTTCCCCAGGTTCCCCACAGCCCAAACGTCTCCCTTGGTGTGACGGCTTTCACTCGCCCCGGTGAGCCCGGGCGTTTCGTTGCCGAACAGTGGACAGGCGTGTGGAGAAGCTGTGGGCAACCGAGCCCTGCCTGTGGGTTGCCGGTGGACAACCGAGCGGGGCCCCTGTGGACGAAAGTTTCATCCACAGGCTGTGGAGATCGGTTGCCAACAATTCCACAGGCGTCTGACCTGGAGTGATGGTCTGTCACCGAGGGGGCCTGTGGATGCAATCCGGATAACTCGGCAGTCCCCACCCTGTGGACGGGAGATCATCCCCCAATCTGTGGAGAACCCGCCACCGCACCTCACTAATCGAACAGCGCTGCCGCGCCGAGGCGGCTCCGGGAACGCCGAAGGGCGCCCCGGGGATGTCTACCCGGGGCGCCCTTCGGTGAAGCGGCGTCGTCGCCGACAGCGTCGGCCGGCGTCAGCCTGCGTCAGTCTGGCGCGTCAGCCGTTCTTGATGCGGTTGGTCAGCTCGGTGACCTGGTTGTAGATCGAGCGCCGCTCCGCCATCAGCGCGCGGATCTTGCGGTCCGCGTGCATGACGGTGGTGTGGTCGCGGCCGCCGAACTGCGCGCCGATCTTCGGCAGCGACAGGTCCGTGAGCTCGCGGCACAGGTACATGGCGATCTGGCGCGCGGTGACGAGCACCCGGCTGCGCGAGGAGCCGCACAGGTCCTCGACGGTCAGCCCGAAGTAGTCCGCCGTGGCCGCCATGATCGCGCCGGCCGTGATCTCCGGCGCCGTGTCCTCGCCGCCCGGGATCAGGTCCTTGAGGACGATCTCGGTCAGCCCGAGGTCCACCGGCTGCCGGTTGAGGCTCGCGAACGCGGTGACGCGGATCAGCGCGCCCTCCAGCTCGCGGATGTTCCGTGAGATCCGCGAGGCGATGAACTCCAGGACCTCCGGCGGGGCGTTCAGCTGCTCCTGGACCGCCTTCTTGCGCAGGATCGCGATGCGCGTCTCCAGCTCCGGCGGCTGCACGTCGGTGGTCAGACCCCACTCGAAGCGGTTGCGGAGCCGGTCCTCCAGCGTCACCAGCTGCTTCGGCGGCCGGTCCGAGGACAGCACGATCTGCTTGTTGGCGTTGTGGAGCGTGTTGAAGGTGTGGAAGAACTCCTCCTGCGTCGACTCCTTGCTCGCGAGGAACTGGATGTCGTCGACAAGGAGGATGTCCACGTCGCGGTAGCGCTTGCGGAACGCGTCGCCCTTGCCGTCGCGGATCGAGTTGATGAACTCGTTGGTGAACTCCTCGGAGCTCACGTACCGCACCCGGGTGCCCGGGTAGAGGCTCCGCGCGTAGTGCCCGATCGCGTGCAGCAGGTGAGTCTTGCCGAGGCCCGACTCGCCGTAGATGAAGAGGGGGTTGTACGCCTTCGCCGGCGCCTCGGCCACGGCGACCGCGGCCGCGTGCGCGAAGCGGTTCGAGGAACCGATGACGAAGGTGTCGAACAGGTACTTGGGGTTGAGGCGCGCGTGCTGCTCGCCCGGCGCGCCCGCTCCGGCGCCCTGGCCGGAGGAGGAGCCGCCCAGACCGGAGCCGCCGCCCATGCCCGTCGAGCCGGCGCCCGGCCGCGGACCGTGCGCCCCCGGACCGCCGCGTCCGCCGGGGCCGCCGGGGCCGGACGGACCGTCGGCGTCCGGCAGTTCGGCGCGCTCGGGGCGCTGCGGGGTCTGCTCGTACGGGGGGCGCTCGTCGTACCGCGGCTGCTGGGGCTGCTGCGGGCGGGGCGAGGCGTAGGGGTCGCGCTCCGGGAAGCCGCCGAGCCGCTGCTGCTGCCAGGAGATGTCCTCCTGGGCGCGCGGCCAGACACCCGGGTCGGGGCGCTGCTGCTGGTAGTCCGGGTACGCGGGGCGGGCGGTCGGCAGCCCGTCGTCGGGCATCGGGCGCCCGTAGTCGTCGTACTTCTCGTAGGAGTCGTATCCGCCGCCGTACGGCTGGGGGGCCGGCCGGGCGGGCGGCGCGGGCGCGGGCGGCTCGCCGGCGGAGTCGTCGACGGTGATCGCGATCCGGATCGGGCGGCCGCAGGCGCGGCTGAGGGCCTCGCTGATCAGCGGGGCGAGCCGGCCTTCGAGGACCTGCTTGCCGTACTCGTTGGGCACGGCGAGCAGGGCGGTGTCGGCCACCAGTGCGAGCGGCTGGCAGCGCTCGATCCACTGCTTGTCCTTGGACTCGATGCCCTGCTGGCCTTCGCCGAGGAGCTGTTCAAGGACGCGCGGCCACACTGCGGCAAGATCGGCAGGTACGTCAGCCACGGGGCACGCTTCCTCATTGGTCCCACGAAGGTGTGGTTCTGCGGGACGGTGGGTCGAAGTCCGGAAGGACAGGTAAGGACAGAACGGAAAAGATTGTGGAGTCCAGCCACGGTAGTCGCGGCGGCTGACGTGGTTCAAGTTGTTGTCCACAGCCTGTGCACAGAGGGCCCCGTCGACCAGTCGGTTTGACCGGATGGCGTAGCCGCGCGTACCGTAACCAGGTCGAGTTGTCGATGGCTGCTGCCGCCTGCCTCCGATGGGCGAAGATCACCATAGGTGATCGCGAAGCGGTGCACTCGGGCGAATGCGAGAGCTACTCGTGGGCGCACGGTGACAGCCAGGCGATGTCCCGCCACCACCGAATCATTTCTGGAGCCCCCGAGTGAGCAAGCGCACCTTCCAGCCGAACAACCGTCGTCGCGCCAAGACCCACGGCTTCCGCCTGCGCATGCGCACCCGTGCCGGCCGCGCCATCCTGGCGAACCGCCGTGCCAAGGGTCGCGCGAGCCTGTCCGCCTGATCTGTCTCAGCAGGTCATGACGTGCTGCCTACCGAGAATCGGCTGAGGCGGCGCGAGGACTTCGCGACCGCGGTACGCAGAGGACGCCGGGCTGGACGCCCGCTCCTCGTCGTCCACCTACGCAGCGGTGCAACGGACCCGCACGCGCCTGGGGAGAGCGCTCCCCCGACGCGTGCGGGTTTCGTCGTGAGCAAGGCCGTAGGCGGCGCGGTCGTCCGCAACAAGGTGAAGCGTCGCCTCCGCCACCTCGTGCGCGAGCGACTCACTTTGCTTCCCCCCGGTAGCCTGGTGGTCGTACGGGCGTTGCCCGGAGCCGGTGACGCCGACCACGATCAGCTGGCCCGAGACCTGGACGCCGCTCTTCAGCGGTTGCTGGGAGGGGGCACGCGATGAAGTACCCGCTGCTGGCTCTCATCAAGCTGTACCAGTGGACGATCAGCCCGCTTCTGGGCCCCGTCTGCCGGTACTACCCGTCGTGTTCCCACTACGGATTCACGGCCATCGACCGGCATGGCGCGATCAAGGGCACTGCCCTGACCGCCTGGCGCATCCTGCGGTGCAACCCGTGGTCGCCCGGCGGCGTGGACCATGTTCCCCCGCGTAAGCGGCCGCGTTGGCACGAGATGCTGCGTACCGCCCTGCGTGGAGACAAGGGCGGGTCCTCCGCCGAGACGAGCCCGGCCGCAGAGACCTCGCCCAATGCTCAAGGAGCCTGATTAGTGGACACGATTGCCAATTTTTTCAGCTTCATCACCACACCTGTCTCATGGGTGATCGTCCAGTTCCACAAGCTGTACGGGGCGATCTTCGGCCCTGACACGGGCTGGGCCTGGGGCCTGTCGATCGTGTCCCTCGTGGTGCTGATCCGTATCTGTCTGATCCCGCTCTTCGTGAAGCAGATCAAGTCGACGCGGAACATGCAGGCGCTCCAGCCGAAGATGAAGGCGATCCAGGAGCGCTACAAGAGCGACAAGCAGCGTCAGTCCGAAGAGATGATGAAGCTGTACAAGGAGACGGGCACCAACCCGCTCTCCTCGTGCCTTCCCATCCTGGCGCAGTCGCCGTTCTTCTTCGCCCTGTACTCGGTGCTGTCGCACATCGCCGAGGGCAAGACGATCGGTGTCATCAACCAGTCGCTGCTCGACAGCGCGCGTCAGGCCCACATCTTCGGCGCGCCGCTGGCCGCCAAGTTCACGGACAGCGCCGAGAAGGTCGAGGCCCTCGGTGCCTCGATCGCCGACGTGCGCATCGTCACCGCGGTCATGATCGTCCTGATGTCGGCCTCGCAGTTCTTCACCCAGCGCCAGCTGATGATGAAGAACGTCGACCTCTCCGTGAAGACCCCGTACATGCAGCAGCAGAAGATGCTCATGTACATCTTCCCGGTGATCTTCGCGGTCATGGGCATCAACTTCCCCGTCGGTGTCCTCGTCTACTGGCTGACCACCAACGTGTGGACCATGGGCCAGCAGATGTACGTGATCAACCAGAACCCGACTCCGGGCAGCAAGGCCCAGGACGCCTATCTGCAGCGTCTGCTCAAGAGCGTCTCCCACCACGGTGAGGTCCGCGGCCGGCGCCGCAAGAACATCGTGAAGGCCATCGTCGCCAAGGGCAGCGACCGCAACGACAACGAGCGCCGCTTCTTCGCGGGCCTGGCCAAGGCCGGCTTCGCCGCCCAGGTCGACGGCACCGTGCTCAAGAGCGACACCACGGTCGCCGAGGCGGAGGGCGGTGCCGCCACCCGGCGCCAGCAGCCGAAGCGGCAGACCAAGGCGCAGCGCCAGTCCGGCGGTGGCCACCAGTCCCAGGCGAAGGACGCCGACACGGCGGACGAGCCCCAGGACGCGGTGCCCGGCGACACGACTCCCTCGCTGGAGAAGAAGCCGCAGGCCCCGGCCGAGGGCACCAAGGCGGGTTCCGCCGGTGACCAGGCCACCGGCGACAAGCCGGCCCGGCCGAGCCGCGCCAACTCCGGCGGCTCCCGCCAGGGCCAGGGCAAGTCCGGTCAGCGCAAGGGCCAGCAGCGGCCCAAGCACCCCTCCTCCAAGAAGTAAGCCTCCACGAAGCAAGAAGGAGTCCATCCGTGACGGAAGGCACCACCTCCGCCGCCGAGGGTGGCGACACCCTGACCCGCCTGGAGCAGGAGGGTGAGATCGCGGCCGACTACCTCGAGGGCCTGCTCGACATCGCCGATCTCGACGGCGACATCGACATGGACGTCGAGGCGGACCGGGCCTCGGTCTCGATCATCAGCGATTCCGGCGGCCGTGACCTGCAGAAGCTGGTCGGCCGTGACGGAGAGGTGCTGGAGGCTCTTCAGGAGCTCACCCGGCTCGCCGTGCACCGGGAGACCGGTGACCGCAGCCGCCTGATGCTCGACATCGCGGGCTTCCGCGCCAAGAAGCGGGCCGAGCTCGCCGAGCTGGGCGCCAAGACGGCGCAGGAGGTCAAGGCCTCCGGTGAGCCGGTGAAGCTGGACCCGATGACTCCGTTCGAGCGCAAGGTCGTGCACGACGCGGTCGCCGCCGCCGGTCTCCGCAGCGAGTCCGAGGGCGAGGAGCCGCAGCGCTTCGTCGTCGTGCTCCCTGCCTGAACCCCCTCGTAGGATCGGCCCCGTCTGTTCGCAGGCGGGGCCGAACTTTGTCAGCCTGATAGTCAGCCACACAGTGCGCTCGCGCGGTATGCGCGCGGTACGGAAGGACGGTTCCCCGTGACGGAGGCAGCGGAGCTTCCCCAGGCGCCGGAGCAGGCGCGGACGGTCTTCGGCGAGTACTTCCCGGAGGCGGTCCGGTATGCGGAGCTCCTGGCGGACGCCGGGGTCAAGCGGGGCCTGATCGGCCCCCGTGAGGTGCCCCGGCTGTGGGAGCGCCATCTGCTGAACTGTGCCGTGCTCTCCGAGGTCGTCCCCGAGGGCGTCACGGTGTGCGATGTCGGCTCGGGCGCCGGCCTGCCCGGCATCCCGCTGGCCCTGGTGCGCCGCGATCTGAAGATCACGCTCCTGGAGCCGCTGCTCCGGCGCACCAACTTCCTCCAGGAGGCCGTCGAGCTGCTCGGCCTCGACCATGTGACCGTGGTCCGCGGCCGTGCCGAGGAGATGCTCGGCCAGCTGCCGCCCGTGCATGTGGTGACCGCTCGTGCCGTGGCACCGCTCGACCGGCTGGCCGGCTGGGGCGTGCCGCTGCTGCGTCCCTACGGCGAGATGCTCGCGCTGAAGGGCGACACGGCTGAGGAGGAGATCATCGGTGCCCGCTCCGCGCTCGCGAAGCTGGGTGTGGTGGAGGCCTCCGTACTGCACGTGGGCGAGGGCGTCGTCGACCCGATGACCACGGTCGTCCGGGTCGAGGTGGGTGAGAGCCCCGGCGGTGTGCGCTTCGCCGCGAAGCGCGCCAAGGCCGCCCGCTCCAGCCGCCCGCGCAGGCGCCGCTGAGCGGGTTCGTCACCGCCCACTGATCCGTACAAGCTGCGATACGTACAGATTTCGGAGTGTCGGGCGGTCCCGGCCCTGCGGCGCGTGCATCGTGTTTCACGTGAAACGTCGCTCACTGCTGCAGGGGATCATCAGCCGCGGCCGCGCGGCTGCCACGCCCCGGGACCGCAAGCCTCCGGCGAAACCCCCCGTGAGGGTTACCGGGTTGTCCACAGGTGTGGATTCATCCACAGAACCACCGGGCTCGCTGGTTCACGACCCCGAAAGCATGGCAGGCTCTGCTCATCGCGAGCCTGAAGCCGAGGAGAGTGAATCCTTGCGGTCCGACGCCAACATCGCGGGACCGATGACCGATCCGGTCCCCGGTCCCCGAACCGAATCGGTGGGGATGGATGTTTCACGTGAAACACCGCCCCCGATGGACGACACCCCCATCGGTCGTGCAGCCCAGCTGGCCGTAGAGGCCCTGGGCCGTGCGGGCGAGGGGCTTCCCCGGCCTGCCCAGACCCGCGTGATGGTGGTCGCCAACCAGAAGGGCGGCGTGGGCAAGACGACCACGACCGTCAATCTGGCCGCCTCTCTCGCCCTGCACGGGGCCCGGGTCCTGGTCGTCGACCTCGACCCGCAGGGCAATGCCTCCACGGCACTGGGCATCGACCATCACGCCGAGGTCCCCTCGATCTACGACGTGCTGGTGGACAGCAAGCCGCTCGCCGAGGTCGTCCAGCCCGTCCGTGATGTCGAGGGTCTCTTCTGCGCCCCCGCCACGATCGATCTGGCCGGTGCCGAGATCGAGCTGGTGTCGCTGGTGGCGCGCGAGAGCCGGCTGCAGCGCGCGATCCAGGCCTACGAGCAGCCGCTCGACTACATCCTGATCGACTGCCCGCCCTCCCTCGGTCTGCTCACGGTCAACGCCCTGGTGGCGGGAGCCGAGGTGCTGATCCCGATCCAGTGCGAGTACTACGCGCTGGAGGGCCTGGGCCAGCTGCTGCGGAACGTCGAGCTGGTGCGGGGCCACCTCAACCCGACCCTGCACGTCTCGACGATCCTCCTCACCATGTACGACGGCCGGACTCGGCTCGCCTCGCAGGTCGCCGAGGAGGTGCGCACCCACTTCGGCGAAGAGGTCCTGCGGACCAGCATTCCGCGCTCCGTGCGCATCTCGGAGGCGCCGAGCTACGGCCAGACCGTGCTCACCTATGACCCGGGCTCCAGTGGTGCCCTGTCGTATCTCGAAGCGGCGCGTGAGATCGCCCTGCGCGGGGTCGATCTGCACTACGACGCCACCCAGACCCATGGGGGACAGCCCCACCCGGGTCACCAGAACAACCAGCGAATGTCGGAGGGGATCCAGTGAGCGAGCGACGTAGGGGGCTGGGACGGGGTCTCGGCGCGCTGATCCCCGCTGCTCCCCAGGAGCGGTCGGCCTCGGCCGTCGGCGTGGGCGCCGTCCCCGCCGCGGCCTCCCCCGGTGCCATTCCGGCGCTCGGCTCCGATCGTGGAGTGGCCGCCGCCAAGCTGGCGACCCTGCCGGCGAGCCCGCAGTCCCCGGACTCCGTGGTGCCGGCCGCCGAGCCGGAGCCGCTGCCGGAGTCCCCCGCCGGGGCGCACTTCGCCGAGCTGCCGCTCGACTCGATCACGCCGAACCCGCGCCAGCCGCGTGAGGTCTTCGACGAGGACGCCCTGGCCGAACTGATCACCTCCATCAAGGAGGTCGGTCTGCTCCAGCCCGTCGTCGTCCGGCAGCTGGGTACCGAGCGCTATGAGCTCATCATGGGCGAGCGCCGCTGGCGGGCCTGCCGCGAGGCCGGCCTGGAGCGGATCCCGGCGATCGTGCGGGCCACCGAGGACGAGAAGCTGCTCCTGGACGCCCTCCTGGAGAACCTGCACCGGGCCCAGCTGAACCCGCTGGAGGAGGCTGCCGCCTACGACCAGCTCCTCAAGGACTTCAACTGCACCCACGACCAGCTGGCCGACCGCATCGGACGCTCGCGTCCCCAGGTCTCGAACACGCTGCGTCTGCTGCGTCTGTCCCCGCCGGTGCAGCGCCGGGTGGCCGCCGGTGTTCTGTCGGCCGGTCACGCCCGTGCCCTGCTCTCGGTGGACGACGCGGAGGCGCAGGACAAGCTGGCGTACCGGATCGTCGCCGAGGGCCTCTCGGTACGGGCCGTCGAGGAGATCGTCACCCTGATGGGATCGGAGCCCGAGTCTCCGGTCAAGCCCAAGGGCCCGCGGGCCGGTGCCCGGGTCTCCCCGGCACTGCGCGATCTGGCGACCCGGCTGTCCGACCGCTTCGAGACCCGGGTGAAGGTCGACCTGGGCCAGAAGAAGGGCAAGATCGTCGTCGAGTTCGCCTCGATGGAGGATCTGGAGCGCATCCTGTCGACGCTGGCTCCCGGCGAGGGCCGGGTCATGGACCACGGCGCCGCGGCTCAGGACGACGAGGACGGGCAGGACTCCGAGGGCTGAGTTCCCTCATCTTCGTCCCCGGGGCGGGGCGCGATCCGGCATTCACCGGAACGCGCTCCGCCCTTTGCCTGTCCGCGGTATCGCCCCGATCGGCCCCTCGTTACGATTCTGAGAGGCATATTCGTACAGCGATGGCCGAGGGAAGCGAGGAACAGCCGTGGGGCGTCGGCTCGTACCGCTCACGCTGGACAACCTTCCGGATCTCCCCAAGCGATGTCGTTCCTGTGTCTTCTGGGAGCTCGATCCGGTGAGTGGCGAGGCTGCCGTGAAGGCCGGCCGCCCCGAGCTGGAGAAGGAAGCCTGGATCTCCGCCGTGCTCCTCGAATGGGGCTCCTGCGGCCGGGTGGTCTATGTCGACGACATCCCCGTCGGCTATGTGCTCTACGCGCCCCCGGCCTATGTACCCCGCTCCACCGCCTTCCCCACGAGCCCGGTCGCCGCGGACGCCGTGCAGTTGATGACCGCGTGGATCATGCCGGGGTATCAGGGGCAGGGCCTCGGGCGGGTGATGGTGCAGACGGTCGCGAAGGATCTGCTGCGACGGGGCTTCAAGGCGATCGAGGCCTTCGGCGACGCCCGCTGGAAGGAGCCGGCCTGTGTGCTTCCCGCCGACCATCTGCTCTCCGTGGGTTTCAAGACGGTGCGGCCCCATCCGAGCTTTCCCCGGCTGCGCCTGGAGCTGAGGACGACGCTCTCCTGGAAGGAGGACGTGGAGATGGCACTCGACCGCCTTCTCGGCGCCGTCCAGAAGGAGCCCGCCCTGCGGCCCCTCTGACGGAGCTTCCGCTGTCGACGACGGCTGCCGACGACAACGGCCCGCCCCCTCGGAAGGGGGCGGGCCGTTGCTGTTTCACGTGAAACAGCGTGTGCCGAGGGACGGGCGTCAGGCCTTCGGCTCGACGAAGCCCTCGAGGTCGCGCAGGATCGCGGCCTTCGGCTTGGCGCCGACGATGGTCTTCACGACCTCGCCGTTCTGGTAGACGTTCAGCGTCGGGATGGACATGACGCCGTACTTGGCGGCGGTGGCCGGGTTCTCGTCGATGTTGAGCTTCACGACCTCGATCTCACCGTGCTCGGCGGCGATGGCCTCCAGCGACGGGGCGATCTGGCGGCACGGGCCGCACCAGGCGGCCCAGAAGTCCACCAGGACGGGCTTGTCGCTCTTGAGGACGTCCTCGTCCCAGGTAGCGTCGGTCACGTTCTTCAGGGCGCCGGCCACGGCGACCTCCTTCATCAGCGGGGTGTGGGGTGAGGGGAGCGTAGGGGTCAGACCGCGGGGGTCTCGGCCAGCTTCTCGCTGTCGGAGAGAGCCGCGAGGAAGCGCTCGGCGTCGAGAGCGGCAGAGCAACCGGTACCGGCGGCGGTGATGGCCTGACGGTAGGTGTGGTCGACGACGTCGCCGGCACCGAAGACACCCGAGAGGTTGGTGCGCGTGGACGGCGCCTCGACCTTCAGGTAGCCCTCCGCGTCCAGGTCCAGCTGGCCCTTGAAGAGCTCGGTGCGCGGGTCGTGGCCCACGGCGATGAAGAGGCCCGTCACCGGGAGCTCGCTGGTCTCGCCCGTCTTGGTGTTGCGCAGGGTCAGACCGCTGAGCTTCTGGTCACCGTGGATCTCGGCGACCTCGCTGTCCCAGGCGAACTTGATCTTCGGGTCGGCGAAGGCGCGCTCCTGCATCGCCTTGGAGGCGCGCAGGCTGTCCCGGCGGTGGACGATGGTGACCGACTTGGCGAAGCGCGAGAGGAAGGTGGCCTCCTCCATCGCGGTGTCGCCGCCGCCGACCACGGCGATGTCATGCTCCCGGAAGAAGAAGCCGTCGCAGGTGGCGCACCACGAGACACCGCGACCGGAGAGGGTGTCCTCGTTCGGCAGGCCGAGCTTGCGGTGCTGGGAGCCGGTGGTGACGATGACGGCCTTGGCGCGGTACACGTTGCCGGCGGTGTCCGTGACGGTCTTGATCTCGCCGGTGAGGTCCACGGCGACGACGTCGTCCGGCACGAGCTCGGCGCCGAAGCGCTCGGCCTGGGCCCGCATGTTGTCCATCAGGTCCGGGCCCATGATGCCGTCACGGTAGCCGGGGAAGTTCTCGACCTCGGTCGTGTTCATCAGGGCGCCACCGGCGGTGACGGCTCCCTCGAACACGAGCGGCTGCAGCGAGGCGCGAGCCGTGTAGAGCGCAGCGGTGTAACCCGCGGGCCCGGAGCCGATGATGATCACGTTACGGACGTCGCTCACGGGTTTCTTCCTCGTCTCTGCAGACTGCCTACTGCCTACGGGGGCGGTCGGATCGGTCACTCTCACCCCACCCAACCGATCCTAAGGGGCAAGCATTCCCGGGGCCGACGCTTGGCACGGCGCAGATTTCAGGAGCGCGGGACGGATTCCTTGAGCAGGATTTCGCCTGGGGCGTTCCCGTTGCCGGAGGCGCAGGCGGCGTCGACGACATAGGCCTGCACCCGGGTGCTGTCGGCGGCGTCCGGCAGGACCACGAGATAGGCGGGCGTCCCCTGGTAGGCGCCCTGGCGGAAGGCGAGGACGGGCTCCGTGCGGCCGGTGCCGGCCTTGACGCACTCGGGCAGCGTCTCGGGCAGCGCTCGCTTCTGCGTGTCGCCGCCGCTCTCGGCCGACATTGACTTGGGGGCGGCGTTCTGGTCCTGGGGGGCCTTGAAGGTGCCGTCCGGGGTGAGGAGCGTCCGTACGGTCGTCGCCACCGGCTGACCGTCGAACTGCTGGGCGCTCGCCGCGCTGACGGCCCCGTCCGAGGCGCTGTCGGGGCTCGACTGGACGAAGAACACACCCAGGCCCAGGGCCGCGACGCCGAAGACGGCTCCGAGGACCGCGACCCGGCGACGCCGGCCCGTACGGGGACGGCCGGGACCGGTGGCGGCGGAGGGGCGCCCGGCGGGCCGGCCGACGGCGGGACCGGAGGGCGTGGTGCGGACGGGCGATGTTTCACGTGAAACATGCGTGTCGGCGTCGGGCGCGGTCGCGTTCAGAAGGGCTTCGGCCGCGAGGGCGGCGTCGATCCGTCCGGCGATCTCGGCCGGCATCCGGGGCGGCCCGGGGAGGGTGCCCAGAAGCCCACGGATCTCCTCCAGGGAGTCCCGTACGTCCGCGCAGAGGGGACAGGCGCCGAGGTGCTGTCGTACGGCGGCGCTGCGGGAGGGCGGGAGCAGCCCCTCGGTCAGGTCGGAGATCTCCGAGACGTCCGGGTGCTGAGTCGTGTCGGCCGCGGAAGTCACGCGCGTCCACCTCCGCCCTTCACAGCCGCTGGATTGCTCGGTCCGGTATCCGTCGGTCCCGGCACCGGTGGGACGGATGCCCCCGGCGTCCGGTTCCTTCCCCGGTCCGAGCCCTCGTTACCCACCGTGTCCTCGCGCAGATGAGTGAGCATCGGCAGGAGTCTGGCCCGTCCGCGTGCACAGCGGCTCTTCACGGTCCCGGTGGGGACATCGAGGATACGAGCGGCCTCGGCCACCGGGTATCCCTGCATGTCGACGAGGACGAGCACGGCGCGCTGCTCCGCGGGCAGGGTGGCCAGCGCGGCCAGGAGCTGGCGGTGGAGGTCCTGGCGCTCGGCGGGCGCCTCGGCCGATTCGACCGGTTCGAGGAGCTGCTCGAACCGGTCCGTGTCGTCCACGGGCGAGGTGCGCCGCGAGGCCGCCTTGCGGGCCCGGTCGAGACAGGCGTTCACGGTGATCCGGTGCAGCCAGGTCGTGACGGCCGACTGGCCCCGGAAGGTATGGGCGGCCCGGAACGCCGACACCAGGGCGTCCTGGACGGCGTCAGCGGCCTCCTCGCGGTCGCCGAGCGTGCGCAGGGCCACCGCCCACAGACGGTCCCGGTGTCGCCGTACGAGCTCACCGAAGGCCTCGGGATCGCCGGCCACGTGGCAGGCCAGCAGTTCCTGGTCGCTGCGCTCGTCGCGTGTGGCGTCGTCCAACGGTGAGCCCCTCCCCCCGGTGTGTGTCAGCTGGTGATCTTGATGTCCGAGATCTCGCCCCGGAAACCGCCGTCGGCGCTCGGCAGGTCGGTCAGCCAGACGAGCACATAGCGCGTCTTCACCGGCTTGGCCGGAGTGAGATTCACCTGGGTGCCCGACTGGGAGGCCTGCTTGGCGAAGTCTCCGATCCGGTCGGGCTGCGAGGAGAAGTCCTCGGGCGTCGTCCGGAGCTCGACGGACGTGACGCCGTGGAACGCCACCTCGACCTTGGCGACCTGCTGGACCTTGCCGAGGTCGAGGATGATGCCGACCCCGGTCTTCAGGTTGCCGAACTTCGAGTTCCGCTCGTACCGCATGGTCGTCCACGCGGTACTCGGGTCACCGTCGTAGGTGTTCTTTATCTTCTCCGGGTTCTCCCGGCCGTCGTCGCTCTCGGGGTCGAAGTCCCGTGCGTCGACGATCGTGACCGGCTTCCCGTCCGCGGCCGGTTCCTTCTCGTCCTGGCCTGACTGCGGCTGGTTGGTCTGCGGAGTCTCCGTGCCCTTGTCCTGGTCCAGGAGCCGGTCCGCGATCTGCCAGCTGCCGAGGCCCAGGGCGGCGATCAGGAGGGCCGAGACGGCCCACTTGAGGGCCCGGCCCGTGCGGCTCTGCAGCGGGGGCGGCGGGATCACGACCGGCTGGGCGGCCACGGGACGCGGCTGGGGGCGTCCGTAGGTGCCCTGCTGGTAGGTGGTCCGCTGGTACTCCGGCGGGGCCGGAAGCGGGAACTCGGGCTCCGGAGGGCGGATGCGGGGCATCGCCGCGACGGCCTTGGCGAGCTCGTCCGGGGTGGTGCAGGGCGGCTCCTGGCGCGAGGCGGTGGCCCCGTCGTTCGCGAGGGCGCGCATGGCGATCTCGGAGAGGCCGCGGTGGACGCCCGCGCGGACCTGGTCCGGCGGGAGCAGCCCGACGCCCTTGGGCAGCCCGGAGAGGCCGTAGGCGTCGTTCTCGTACGGCCAGCGCTGGGTGAGCGCGGCGTACAGCAGGGCGCCGATCGCCTCGGTGTCCGTGCGCTGGGGGCGCTCGGCGCTGATGCCGCGCAGCGCGGCGTTCACGGCGAGGCCGCGGATGCGGTACTGGCCGGTCGAGCTGCGCAGGACGGCGCTCGGGGTGAGCCGGAGATGGGAGAGGCCCTCGCGGTGGGCGGCGGCCATCGCCTGGGAGACCTGGCTGACGAGCTGGTAGGCGTCGTGCGGCTCCATGGGGCCGGCCGCGAGCAGCGCGGTCAGCTCGGTGGAGTCGGGCAGCCACTCGTGTACGACGTAGACGAGGTCGTTCTCCTCGACGGCGTCGAGGACCTGCACGAAGCGCGGGTCGCCGAGGAGCGCGGCGGAGCGCGCGGCGGCGAGCACGGAGCGGGCCCGGGAGTGGTCGGCGGGCAGGATGTGCACGCCGACGGCGCGGCGCAGTTTCTCGTCGACGGCCCGCCAGCTGCTGAATCCGTCCAGACGGGTGACGCACTCCTCCAGCCGGTACCGCCTCGCCAGTTTGTGGCCGCTGTGCAGCTCCGGTGCCGTGATGGAAGGCTGTTCGCCGTTCTTTCGTTCGCCCGCCTTGCTCTCCGTGGCCTCGGCGGTCGTATCCGCCTTCTTCTGCGCTTTCGCCACCCCGTCGGTCGCGGCCTTGTCCGCCTTGGCGGTCAGCGGGTCGTCACCGCTGTTGTCGGCCACGTCGACGGCAGCCGTGCTACGTTCCGCCACCGTCGTTCCTGCCTCCCCATCCGTTGCGCCACATCCAACAGCCATGCCAATTGTGCCCACAGTCCGGCGCTATGCACGACACGCGTCGGCGGTCGATGGTTGCGCGAACCCCGCGCGCCCGCCTCCGGTCAGCGTCCGAGACGTCCGCGGACCATACCGACCATGGAGTTGAGCTCCGCGATCCGCATGCGCTTGGCGGCCACGAAGAACACTCCGAGCAGCACCGCGCCACCGACGAGAAGCGCGACGAGCGAGCCGAACGCGCCCTCGCCGAGCACCTTCAACAGGCCGAAGCCGACCGCGCCGGCGACGACCGCGGCGGGCAGCGAGGCCAGGCAGAGGCGGGCGTAGGTGCGCAGGACGTGCGCGCCGTCCAGGTCGCCGCCGAGCCGGTTGCGCAGCCGGCGCCAGGCGACGCCGACGCCGACCGCGTAGGCCAGGCCGTAGGAGGCGGCCATGCCGACGACCGCCCACTGGGCGGGCAGCAGGACGTAACAGACGGCCGAGGCGGCCGCGTTGACGGCGGCCACGATGACGGTGTTGTAGAAGGGCGTCCGGGTGTCCTCGTAGGCGTAGAAGCCGCGGAGCACGACGTACTGCACCGAGTAGGGGATCAGGCCGAGGCCGAAGGCCATCAGGATGAAGCCCATGCCCTGGGCGGCCTCGACGCCGCTGGAGGCGTAGAGCAGGGTGCACATCGGGACGCCGAGCGCGAGGAACGCGAAGGAGACCGGGACGATCGCGACGGCCGAGTTGCGCAGGCCCTGTGAGATGTCGTCACGGACGGCGCCCGGGTCGTTGTCGGAGGCGGCGCGGGAGATCCGCGGCAGCAGCGCGGCCATGACCGAGACGGTGATGATGGCCTGCGGCATGCCCCAGATCAGCTGGGCGTTGGAGTAGGCGAGGAAGCCGGCGCCGTTCTTGCCGGACTCCTCGCCGGCGGCGGTGGCGAGCTGGGTGACGACCAGGACACCGGCCTGGTTGGCGAGGACGAACAGCACGGTCCACTTGGCCAGTTTGACCGTCTTGCCGAGGCCGTGGCCCTTCCAGTCGAAGCGGGGGCGGAAGCGGAAGCCGGTCTCGCGCAGGTACGGCATCATCGCCAGGGCCTGGACGGCCAGGCCGAGCATGGTGCCGATGCCGAGCAGCCGGATGCCCTCGTCGGGGATCGTCTGGACGCCCATGTGGGACTCGGCGGAGGTGCCGTACACCCAGATGAACAGGCCGAACGTCACGATCATCACGATGTTGTTGAGGACCGGGGTCCACATCATCGCGCCGAACTTGCCGCGGGCGTTGAGGATCTGACCCATCACCACGTGCACACCCATGAAGAAGATGGTGGGCAGGCAGTAGCGGGCGAAGGTGACGGCGACGCTGTTGGCCGCCGCGTCGTCCGCGATGGTGTTGGACATCAGCCGGATGAGCAGCGGCGCGGCGAACACGGCGATGGCCACGATCGCGCCGAGCGCGACCATGACGAGGGTGAGGAGGCGGTTGGCGTAGGCCTCGCCGCCGTCCTCGTCGTTCTTCATGGAGCGGACCAGCTGCGGCACGAAGACCGAGTTGAGGCCGCCGCCGACGGTGAGGATGTAGATCATCGTCGGCAGGGTGTACGCGACGGTGAAGGTGTCACCGAGGAGCGCGGCGCCGAGGGCGCCGGTGATGACCAGGCTGCGGACGAAGCCGGTGAGCCGGGAGACGAGGGTGCCGGCGGCCATCACGGCGCTCGACTTGAGCAGCCCGGAGGCACGGCCGGCCTTCTTCGGGGCGGGCGCGGGCATGGGGTTCGGCTCCGGGGCGGGCGGCGGCACCTGCCCGGGGGCCTGCTGGTCCCGGTACAGGTGGGCGAACGCGTCGGGCTCCGGCTGCTCCTCCCCCGCGTGGGTGACCAGGTCGTCGACGCCGGTGAACTGCACCGTGCGGGCGTCGTCGCCGTACGGCAGATGGCGCGAGGGACCGTCCGGTTCGGGCGCGGGCGTCTGGGCCCACACCCGGGGGTCCGGGGCGTGCTGGGGCACGGCGGGCTGCTGGTAGAGCGGCTGCGGCTCCGCGTAGGTGCCGGGCGGGGGCGGCGGGTGCGCCGCGCGGTCGTAGAGCGCCTCGGTCACCGGGTCCTGGGCGGCCAGGTCCCGCGCCTGGTAGGGGTCGTGGGCGTAGGCGTCCTGGACGTACGGGTCCTGGGCGTAGGGCTGCTGCTCCGGTGCCTGCGGGGCAGGGGCGGCCTGCTGCGGCGGAGGCACCGGCGCAGGGCCGGGTGCCGCGGGCGTGCCACCGGACGGCGTGGTGCCACCCGCGCCCTGACCGCGGTCACCGTCGTACGGCGCGTTCATGGTTACCCCACCTCATCGTCTCCGGCCGACCGGCCACGACATCGCTCAACGGTCCACTTTCTCACCCGGGCCCGACGGGTCGCCGCTTTCGGACCCGGTGTCCGGTGTCGGGTCACTCGGCTGCTCGGGATCCGTGTCCTCCGACGGGGCGGCGGCCCCGGGCTCCTCGCCCTCGGCCTCCGCATCCTCCTCGGTGGCCTCCGCCTCGGCGTTCCGGGCGGCGGCGCGCTTGCGCGCGCTGTACATCCGGACACCGGCGAGGACGAGCAGCAGTACACCGCCGGCGATGACGAGCATCACCGTGGGGGTGATCTCGGAGACCTTCACGGTGAAGGTCATCGGTTCGCCGTAGGGCGTGCCGTCCTCGGTGTAGAGCTGGGCCGTCATCGTGACCGGGCCGTTGGCGTTGGCCGAGGCGTCGAACTTCACCGACTGGCTGTGCCCGCCGTCGATCTTCACCGGCCGAGCCGCCTCGCCGGAGTCGTCGTCCAGCTTCAGACGGGTCTTGTTGCTGGACTTCAGCTTGAGGACCAGGTGGTCCACGCCCTGGAGCAGCCGGTTCTGCACGGTCACCGGGATGGTGGCGCTGCGGCCGGACAGCGTGAGGTCGGACTTCTCGATCAGCTGCACTTCCTGCGTGAGGCTGTGCAGGTAGTCCTGGACCTCCTTGCGGTAGAGGGCCGCCGAGGGCGCCTCTCCGCGCCACGATGTCGACATCTCGCGGCTGATCGCGTTGGTGAAGGGCGGCACCACGCGGTCGGGGAAGGTCAGGATCACCTGGAAGTCGTCCAGCTGGTCGCGGGTCGCCTTCATCTCGCGGAAGGCGGCGGAGTTCAGCTCCTGGGCCCGCAGCTTCTTCGGGTAGGCGGAGCCGCCGGGGACCCGCTTCGACGCGTCGGGATCGGACTGCGTGGCGGCGGCCTGCAGGTCGACCGGCTCCGTCCAGCGCTTGGCGGCGAGGCTCTGCAGCCCCTTTGCCATGGCCTGTGCCTGTGCGGTGCTGGGCATGCGCTGCGGCGCTACCACGATGCTGCGCTGGTCCTCGGGCAGCTCCAGGGTGATCGCGAGCGACTGGGCGAGGAACTCCTGCACGGCCAGCGTCGAGTTCTCCGCCCTGATCATCTCGCCCTGGAAGGCGGTGGACAGGTCCGCGTCGCTGACGATCGCGGTGGTGCCGCCGCCGATGGGGCGGGCCGAGGTCGGCGTGTACGAGAGGTCGTCGCGGAAGCTGTCGCTGCGGGCGATCACGTTCCGTGCGCCGGCGGAGGTGGCGACCGCCATGATCGACGGGTCCACGGCGCCGTCGACGGGCCAGGCGAAGTCGGTGGACGGCTTCACGTGCAGGATGGTCTCCACCGTGGTGGAGGCCAGCGCCGTCGCCTGCTGGAGGTGGCTGAGCGAACCCGGCACGTCCTTGCCGTGGTGGGCGAGGGAGGCCAGGTCCGGGTCGGCGAAGGGCAGCGCCACGACCTTGCGGCCCTTGACGGCCTTCTCCAGGTCGTTCAGCCAGCGCTCGGCGACCGCCTGGTTCCTGCCCTGGACCTCCGTCGTGCCGTTCTTGATCATGTACGGCTCGGTCATGGCCGTGACGCTGGCCAGCAGGTCCGGGTCGATCACCCAGGTGACCGGGAGGTCCTTGCCGAGCGAGACCATCTCGTGGAGCCGGCCGCCGGGCGACAGCTCGGCCGCCAGGTCGTCGTTCTCGAAGACCGGGGTCTGCTGCTGGTCGGCGCCCGTCTCCGCGGAGACATGGGCGGTGGAGATCAGCGGCCAGAGATAGCTGAGCTGGGTCTTCTTCTCGGTGGCCTCGGGCTGGAAGGGCAGCAGCGTCCGCTCGATGCCGAGCACCCGCCCGTAGGACTGGCTCGCCGTCTGACCGGTCAGGGAGACCCCGAGCTGATAGACCCCGGCCTCGTCCAGGTCGAGCTTGGAGACCGGCACGGAGAGGGTGAACTCCTTGCTCAGCCCGGCACCCAGCCTGGGGATCCGCACCGTGTAGGGGCCGCCCAGCGGAGCCGGGTCACGGCCCTCCCGGTACGCCCGGCGGCCCGAGACCTCGTCGATCTCGCTGCGACTGCTCAACCGGGGACCGACGCGCAGGTCGACCGTGGCGTCCGTCACGGCCTGCTTGCCCTCGTTGGTGACCGTGCCCGTGATCGTGACCGTGTCGCCCTCCACCGGGGCGCTCGGGCTCAGCGTGTCGAGGGACACATCGACGGTCCCGGAGCCCTTCGTGCTCTCGGCGGCCGTCGCCTCGGGAGCGGGAGTGCCCGGGAGGAACCCGGCCAGTAGCGGAGCGGCGACGGCGAGTGAGGCCGTGCGCCGCAGCCAGCGGCGGGCAGGTGAGGGAAGGGTCCCCTGGATAGCTGCCGCCTCGGCCACGCGTCGCCCGTCCTCGTCGTTGTCTGTGGTGTCAGTGGTGTCGCTGGTGGTTCCCGGTTGCTGTGTCCAGGCATGGTAACGATGCACGCGGGGGCCAAGTGCCGGGGACTGCTCCGGCCGATGTCCCGGAGCGGGCCGGGGCCGGGCCGGGACCGGGGCGGACGGCGGGAGAAAACGGGGACGTCGCGGCAGGCCGGTGCACGTACCCTTTTCTGTTGTGCCGAACGCCAACGAAGACACCCCGACTGCCCTGAGCCAGGTGCAACGCCGCGCGGTCAGTGAACTACTGCGTGTGTCCCCTGTCGCCGACGACCTCGCCCGCCGCTTCAAGGATGCCGGGTTCAGCCTCGCGCTGGTCGGCGGCTCGGTGCGCGACGCCCTCCTCGGCCGTCTCGGCAACGACCTGGACTTCACCACCGACGCCCGCCCCGAGGCCGTGCTGAAGATCGTGCGCCCCTGGGCCGACGCCGTCTGGGAGGTCGGAATCGCCTTCGGCACCGTCGGCTGCCAGAAGGACGGCTACCTGGTGGAGATCACCACCTACCGCTCCGAGGCGTACGACCGCACCTCGCGCAAGCCCGAGGTCTCCTACGGCGACTCCATCGAGGAGGACCTGGTCCGGCGCGACTTCACCGTCAACGCCATGGCCGTGGCACTCCCCGAGAAGGAGTTCATCGACCCGCACGGCGGTCTGGAGGACCTCGCCGAGCAGGTGCTGCGCACCCCGGGCACCCCCGAGGAGTCCTTCTCCGACGACCCGCTGCGCATGATGCGGGCGGCCCGCTTCGCCGCGCAGCTGGACTTCGAGGTGGCCCCCGAGGTCGTCACCGCGATGACGGAGATGGCCGAGCGACTGGAGATCGTCTCCGCCGAGCGCGTCCGTGAGGAGTTCAACAAACTCCTGCTCTCCTCCCACCCCCGCAAGGGCCTCGGCCTCCTCGTGGACACGGGCCTGGCCGCCCATGTGATCCCCGAGCTGCCGGCCCTTCGTCTGGAGAGCGATGAACACCACCGGCACAAGGACGTCTACGAGCACTCGCTGACCGTGCTCGAGCAGGCCATCGACCTGGAGGAGGACGGCCCCGACCTGG
Organism: Streptomyces sp. NPDC051909; assembly: GCF_040681095.1. NCBI lineage: Bacteria > Bacillati > Actinomycetota > Actinomycetes > Kitasatosporales > Streptomycetaceae > Streptomyces > Streptomyces sp. NPDC051909. Next base: position 222,540 of record NZ_JBFAYA010000013.1, read on the forward strand.
TGCTGCGCCTCTCCGCTCTGCTCCACGACATCGGCAAGCCGCGCACTCGCCGCTTCGAGAAGGACGGCCGGGTCTCCTTCCACCACCACGAGGTGGTCGGCGCGAAGATGACCAAGAAGCGCATGACGGCGCTGAAGTACTCCAACGAGATGATCAAGGACGTCTCTCGTCTGGTGGAGCTGCATCTGCGCTTCCACGGCTACGGCTCGGGCGAGTGGACCGACTCCGCCGTCCGCCGTTACGTCCGGGACGCGGGCCCGCTGCTCTCCCGGCTGCACAAGCTGACGCGCTCCGACTGCACCACCCGGAACAAGCGCAAGGCCGCCGCGCTCTCCCGTACGTACGACGGCCTGGAGGAGCGCATCGCGCAGCTCCAGGAGCAGGAGGAGCTGGACTCGATCCGTCCGGACCTGGACGGCAACCAGATCCAGGAGATCCTGGGCATCCGCCCCGGGCCCGCGGTGGGCCAGGCCTACAAGTTCCTGCTTGAGCTGCGGCTGGAGAACGGCCCGATGGGGCAGGAGGCCGCCGTCGCCGCCCTCAAGGAGTGGTGGGCGAGCCAGGAGGGCTGATGCGGATGCCGCCGTTTCACGGTCGATGTTTCACGTGAAACATCGACGCGGCGGTCTCGGGCAGGGGTGATGTTTCACGTGAAACATCACCCCTTTCTGTCGGCGCGGGCCAGGGCGAGCGTGAGCAGCGCGTAGAGCAGGGTCACGAGCAGCACGATCGCGGGGGACCGCCCGTCCGGCGGCAGCATCGCGGCCGCGACCCCGGCGGCGCCGACGAAGGCGACGTTGAAGAGCACGTCGTAGAGGGAGAAGACCCGGCCGCGATAGGCGTCGTCCACGGAGGTCTGTACGACGGTGTCGGTGGCGATCTTCGCGCCCTGGGTGACGAGGCCGAGGACGAAGGCGGCCACGAGGAACGGCGTCCGGGCGAAGGTGAGCCCCAGTGCGGGAGTGAGCAGGGCGGCGGCTCCCGTGCACAGGGTCATCCAGCCGAAGGCGCCGAAGCGCCCCACCGCCCAGGGCGAGAGCACGGCCGCCGTGAAGAATCCGGCTCCGGAGGCTGCGACGGCCAGCCCGAGGATGGCCAGCCCCTGGGACTCCGTGGTGCTCCAGGTGTACCGGGAGAGCATGAGCACGGTCACGAACAGGGCGCCGTAGCAGAAGCGCATCACGGTCACGGCGGAGAGCGCCCGGGCGGCGGCGCGTCGCTCGGACAGATGGCGTAGCCCGCTCGCCAGTCCCCGGGCGGTGGAGGCCAGCGCGGCGGAGAGCCGGGGCTGGAGCAGCTCCGGGTCCGGGCCGAGGAGCTCGCGGGACATCCGCAGCGAGGAGAGCGCGGAGCCGAGATAGAGGACGGCGCCCAGGAGGACCACGGCGGCGTCGGAGTCGTCCGCCACGAGTCGTACGCCGAAGGCCAGCCCGCCGCCCAGAGTCGCGGCAAGGGTGCCGGCGGTCGGTGAGAGCGAGTTGGCGACGACCAGCCGCTCGGCGTCGACCACGCGCGGGAGCGCGGCGGAGAGGCCGGCCAGGACGAAGCGGTTGACGGCCGTGACGGAGAGGGCGGAGGCGTAGAACAGCCAGTCCGGCACGGAGGCCAGCATGAGCACCGCGGTGCCGCCGGCCAGCAGGGCCCGCAGCAGGTTTCCGTAGAGGAAGACCTGGCGCCGCTGCCAGCGGTCGAGCAGGACACCGGCGAAGGGGCCGACGAGGGAGTAGGGGAGCAGGAGCACCGCCATGGCGGAGGCGATGGCGGTGGCGCTGGTCTCCTTCTCCGGGGAGAAGACGACGTACGTGGCCAGGGCGACTTGGTAGACGCCGTCGGCGCACTGGGAGAGCAGGCGGACGGCCAGCAGGCGGCGGAAGTTGCGCAGCCGCAGGAGGACGCGCAGATCACGCACGACGGACATGGCAGCAAGACTCACATACGACGAGGGCCCCCGGGCAGTGCCACGGGGACCCTCGTCGGTGAGCCTTTCTCAGGACCTCGACGGCCGGCGGGCCGTCGGAAGACCGTCAGGTCAGCGCTCGACCTCGCCCTTGATGAACTTCTCGACGTTGGCGAAGGCCTCGTCGTCGAAGTACTGGACCGGCGGGGACTTCATGAAGTAGCTCGACGCGGAGAGGATCGGGCCGCCGATGCCGCGGTCCTTGGCGATCTTCGCGGCGCGCAGGGCGTCGATGATGACACCCGCGGAGTTCGGGGAGTCCCAGACCTCGAGCTTGTACTCCAGGTTCAGCGGGACGTCGCCGAAGGCGCGGCCCTCAAGGCGCACGTACGCCCACTTGCGGTCGTCCAGCCAGGCCACGTAGTCCGAGGGGCCGATGTGGACGTTCTTCTCGCCGAGGTCCCGGTCGGGGATCTGGGAGGTGACGGCCTGCGTCTTGGAGATCTTCTTGGACTCCAGGCGCTCGCGCTCGAGCATGTTCTTGAAGTCCATGTTGCCGCCGACGTTGAGCTGCATGGTGCGCTCAAGACGGACACCGCGGTCCTCGAACAGCTTCGCCATCACGCGGTGCGTGATGGTGGCGCCGACCTGGGACTTGATGTCGTCACCGACGATCGGGACACCGGCCTCGGTGAACTTGTCGGCCCACTCCTTGGTGCCGGCGATGAAGACCGGGAGGGCGTTGACGAAGGCGACCTTGGCGTCGATGGCGCACTGCGCGTAGAACTTCGCCGCGTCCTCGGAGCCCACGGGCAGGTAGCAGACGAGCACGTCGACCTGCTTGTCCTTGAGGACCTGGACGACGTCGACCGGGGCCTCGGCGGACTCCTCGATGGTCAGGCGGTAGTACTTGCCGAGACCGTCGAGGGTGTGGCCGCGCTGGACCGTGACGCCCTTGTTCGGGACGTCGCAGATCTTGATGGTGTTGTTCTCGCTGGCGCCGATGGCGTCGGACAGGTCGAGGCCGACCTTCTTCGCGTCGACGTCGAACGCGGCCACGAACTCCACGTCGCCGACGTGGTAGTCGCCGAACTGGACGTGCATCAGGCCGGGCACCTTGGTCGCCGGGTCGGCGTCCTTGTAGTACTCGACGCCCTGCACCAGCGAGGCGGCGCAGTTGCCCACGCCGACGATGGCTACGCGAACCGAACCCATTCCGGTTGCTCCCTGTGTGATCGTGGAAGCCCTGCGAGCGCAGGGTTTCACTTGGCGGTGTCGTCGGACGGATCCGGCCGGGTACTGCCCCCGTGCCGGGGCAGGCCGCCCGTTTCTCCGGTTTCTCTGTTCTGCTGCTGAGCGGCGCCCTCGGGGGCGTCGGGGCCGGATCGCTGATCCCGCCCCGCCCGCTCGCTCTCGATGAGCTCGTTCAGCCAGCGCACTTCGCGCTCCACGGACTCCATTCCGTGGCGCTGGAGCTCAAGCGTGTAGTCGTCGAGGCGCTCGCGCGTCCGGTTGAGGGAGGCACGCATCTTCTCCAGGCGCTCCTCCAGCCGGCTGCGGCGGCCCTCCAGCACCCGCATCCGCACCTCGCGCTCGGTCTGGCCGAAGAAGGCGAAGCGGGCGGCGAAGTGCTCGTCCTCCCAGGCGTCCGGGCCGGTGTGGGAGAGGAGCTCCTCGAAGTGCTCCTTACCTTCGGCCGTCAACCGGTAGACGATCTTGGCGCGGCGCCCTGCGAGTGAAGCCGCGAGGGCCTCCTCGGGGGCACTGCCCGGTTCCTCGATCAACCAGCCGTTGGCGACCAGCGTCTTGAGGCACGGGTAGAGGGTCCCGTAGCTGAAGGCCCGGAAGATGCCCAGTGAGGTGTTGAGCCGCTTGCGCAGCTCGTACCCGTGCATCGGGGCCTCGCGGAGCAGGCCGAGAACGGCGAACTCGAGGATTCCTGAGCGCCGGCTCATTCGTCGCCTCCTCCGTTCTCGGGACTCGTCTCGGGGACCGTCTGGAAAACACTCGTATGTCGAGCCGATGTGCCGCACTGATGTATCGACTCGATACATCCCGACGATAGAACGGCCCCATGTCCGCGACAAGTGGGACTCGGGTGACCGGCGTCACATCGTCAATTCACAGCAATCGACTTGCCTGATTTGGGGTGAACTCGCCCCCTAGGCAGGTTTTGGCCGTGCGTAGTCTGTGCGGCATGCAGACCACCGGGAACCGAGCAAGGCCGCGAGGCGTCCGTGAAACGGGTGACCGGCTGCGACCCGGTGGGGCTTCTTCCGAGGTCCGGCCGTGTGCATTTCGGGGGGACCGGAACTCAACTGCCGCTTCCAGGCGTATGCGCCTGCCCGAGGAGTAGTCGTTCGATGAGCGAGCACCGTCGCAAACCGCCGCAGCCGCAGCAGCAGCAGCCGCCGTACGGCGGTCGTGCCGCGGCACGGCGCGCCGCCCAGCCGCCGATGGGTCGCAGGCCGGCGCCCGGTCGGGATGCCGCCACTGGGTCCCCTTCGGCCTCGTACGGGCCGCCTTCCTCCTATGGAGAGGAAGAGCGTCCCTACGGTGGTCGGGCCGAGGCCCGTCGCGCCGCCCAGCGCGGTGGGCGCAGGCGCGCCCCCGAGGGCGGTGGCGGCCCGGGCGGACCCGGCGGCCGGCGCGGTGGCGGCGGTGGCGGCCGTGGCGACGGTCCCGGGCGCGGCCACGGCGGCGCGGGCGGGCGTCCGCCCGGCAAGAAGCGGATCATCGACTACCCGCGGTACGGCAAGTACGGCTGGCGCCGCTGGATGCCCTCGTGGAAGCTGGTGACGGGCCTGTTCCTGGCGTTCGTCGGCGGCCTCATGGGCGCGGCGACGATCGCGTACGCCCGGGTGGACATCCCCAACGAGGCCATCAGCGCCAAGCAGCAGAACAACGTCTACTACTGGTCCGACGGCTCGGTGATGGCCACGACCGGCGAGGTCAACCGGCAGATCATCGGGTACGAGGAGATCCCGGTGGCCATGAAGGACGCGGTCGTCTCGGCGGAGAACAAGACCTTCTGGACCGACTCCGGTATCGACCCGATGGGCATCGGCCGCGCCGTGTGGAACATGGCGAAAGGTGAACAGACCCAGGGCGGCTCGACCATCACCCAGCAGTACGTGAAGAACAACCGTCTCGACGACCAGTCGCAGACGGTGACGCGCAAGGTGAAGGAACTCTTCATCTCGATGCGCGTGGGCAACGAGCTGGAGAAGTCCGAGATCATGGCGGGGTACCTCAACACCTCGTACTACGGCCGCGGCGCCTACGGTCTCCAGGCCGCCTCCCGCGCGTACTTCGGCAAGGAGGCCAGCAAACTCAACCCGAGCGAGTGCGCCCTGCTCGCCTCGGTGCTCAAGGGTGCGACCTACTACGATCCGGCCGGCTACCCCGAGATCGACCCGAACGCCAACGCGCAGGCGAACACCGACCGCGCCAGGAAGCGCTGGTCCTGGATCCTCGACGAGATGGTCAAGGACAAGAAGCTCGACGCCACCGAGCGCGCGAAGTACGCGGAGATGCCGAAGACCAAGCCGCGCACCTCGGGTGCCCAGCTCGGCGGCCAGATCGGCTACCTCGTGCGGACGGCCGAGGCGAACTTCCTGAACAACACCGAGGTCACGACGCAGCAGCTCGCCAAGGGCGGCTACGAGATCCACACCACCTTCGACAAGAAGAAGGTCAAGGCGCTCGAGTCGGCGGTCAAGAAGGTCTACGACGAGCACATCGACCCGAAGAAGCGGCCCGACACGGACACCCACGTCCAGTTCGGCGGTGCCTCGGTGAACCCCGAGACCGGCGCGATCGTCGCGATCTACGGCGGTGAGAACGCCACCAAGCACTTCACCAACAACGCGGACCAGACCGGCGCCCAGGTCGGCTCGACCTTCAAGCCCTTCGTGCTCGCCGCCGCGATGCGTGACGGTGTGCGGGACCCCAAGGGGGAGAAGGTGCAGGGCCCCGAGACCCGCACCATCGTCGACCCGAACAAGAGCGTCTACAACGGCACCAACAAGCTGACGATCAAGAACTACGACGGCTCGACCTGGTACGACGACAAGGGCAACGAGTGGCGCCAGAAGAATGACGAGGGCGCCAGCCTGCCGAAGGTCAACCTGCGCACGGCCATGATGAAGTCCCTGAACTCGCCGTATGTGCAGCTCGGCATGGACGTCGGCATCGACAAGGTACGCCAGTCGGCCATCGACGCGGGTCTGCTCGACTCCTCGCTCGTGAAGGCGAACGTGCCGTCGTTCTCGCTCGGTATCTCCTCCCCGAGCGCGATCCGCATGGCCGGCGCCTACGCGACCTTCGCGAACAACGGTGAGCGCAACGACGTCTTCTCCGTGACCAAGGTCCTCAAGGAGGGCGGGGTCGTTTACGAGCACAAGGCCGAGCCCAAGCGGGCGTTCACCACGGCCGTCGCCAGCAACGTGACCGACGTGCTGAAGGACGTCGTCAAGAAGGGCACCGGCACCAAGGCCGCTCTCGACGACCGTGAGGCGGCCGGCAAGACCGGTACCACCGACGGCAACAACTCGGCCTGGTTCGTGGGCTACACCCCGCAGCTGTCGACGGCGATCGACATGTACCGCTTCGCCGACGACGAGACGCTGAAGGACCGCAAGTTCGAGTCCATGTTCGGCACCGGCGCCCAGCCGAAGATCCACGGTTCGTCGTTCCCGTCGCAGATCTGGCACGACTACATGACCGACGCCCTGAAGGGCACCGACCCGAAGAGCTTCCCGGCTCCGGAGGACCTCGACGGCGAGGCGGTCTTCGGCGGTGGCGCGGTCAGCCCGACGCCGACGCCGACCGAGACCACGCAGTCGCCCACGCCGAGCATGACCCCGTCCACCGAGGCGCCCACCGGCAAGCCGACCAGGTCTCCCGACCCGGGCAAGACCTGCAGCGTCTGGGACTGGCCGTGCAAGGACAACGGCGGCACCAGCACGGGCGCCGACAGCGGTGGCACCACCGGCGGGACCACCAGCACACCCACGGTGGATCCGACGAGCACCGCCACCACCGACCCGACCAGCGGCGGAGGCGGCGGCAAGCCGGGCGGCACCTCATGGGGCGTGAGCGGTTAGCCCGGATCCCCCGGACCCCGCAGGGCCGTCGTGCCCGGTTCCGTACCCCGTACGGAACCGGACGCGGCGGCCCTCACCGTTTTCCCAGGGGCGTACGGCAGGATGTCCCCCATGCCGAGCCTCCAGAAGTCGAGCCCGCCGCAGGATCCCCCGGTGGTCTGCCCCACCCGACGGGACGAGGTGGCCGCCGCCGGCAGCGAGCTGATCGGCGGCCCGATCGGGCGCCGGGCGCTGCTCGGCGCCGGGCAGCTGACCCCGGTCAGGGTCGTCGTGCTCGTGGCCCTCGGGATGTACGCGCTCGGCATGGTGCAGAAGCTGCCCTGCTACAACTGGGCCTGGTTCCGGGGGTCCACCTCGCAGTACACCCACGCCTGCTACTCCGACATCCCGCACCTGTTCTCCGGGCGCGGCTTCGCGGAGGGCCTGGTCCCGTACTTCGACCGGCTGGGTGGCGACATACCGTTCCTGGAGTACCCGGTGCTGACCGGGCTGTTCATGCAGGTCGCCGCGTGGCTGACGCCCAGCGGGGACGTGACGGCGCAGGAGCGGACGTACTGGATCGTCAACGCGGGCCTGCTCATGGTCTGCGCGGCGGTCCTGGCCGTCTGCGTGGCCAGGACGCACCGGCGGCGCCCCTGGGACGGCCTGCTCGTGGCGCTCGCGCCCGCGCTCGCGCTGACCGCCACCATCAACTGGGACCTGCTGGCCGTGGCGCTGACGGCCGCGGCGCTGCTGATGTGGTCGCGGAGCCGGCCGCTCGCCTTCGGGGTGCTGCTGGGCCTCGCGACGGCCGCCAAGTTCTATCCGGCGCTGCTGCTCGTGCCCCTGCTGCTGCTGTGCTGGCGGGCCGGGAAGTGGCGCGCGTTCGGCACGGCGCTGCTCGGCGCGGCCGGTGCCTGGCTGGTGGTGAACCTGCCGGTGATGGTGTTCGCGACGGAGGGCTGGAAGCAGTTCTACGTCTTCAGCACCGACCGGAACGTCGACTTCGGCTCGGTGTGGCTGCTGATCAGCCAGCTCACGGGCGAGCAGATGCGCCCGGAGACCGCCAACTACTGGGCGCTGTTCCTGATGATGCTGGCGGTCGCGGGGCTCGCGTATCTGGCGTTCAACGCGCCCCGCAGGCCGCGGCTCGCTCAGCTGGTGTTCCTGATCGTGGCCGCGTTCGTACTCGTCAACAAGGTCTACTCGCCGCAGTACGTGCTGTGGCTCGTGCCGCTCGCCGCGCTGGCCCGGCCGCGCTGGCGGGACTTCCTGGTGTGGCAGGGCTGCGAGGTCCTGTACTTCCTCGCGATCTGGTTCTACCTGGCGTACACCAGCAGCGGGAACAAGCAGGGGCTGCCGACCGACGGCTATCAGTTCGCGATCGTGCTGCACCTCCTCGGCACGCTCTACCTGTGCGCCCTGGTCGTCCGGGACATCCTGGCGCCCGACCGGGACGGGGTGCGGCGCGACGGCTCGGACGACCCCTCCGGGGGTGTCCTGGACGGTGCCGAGGACGTCTTCGTGCTCGGCAGGGCGGCGCACCCGGCGCGGCACGCGGCACCGGCCGTGGAGGGCCCGCGGGTGGACTGGGGCACGCCGCCCCGGGAGTGACCGCGCCCGCTACGAGAAGCGGCCCCCGGGGAGTCCCCGGGGGCCGCTTCCGTCGTTCCGCTTGCGTACGGCCGGCTCAGCGCTCGACGAGCCGGTCGTACTGCGTCGTGGTGTGCCGCAGGTGGGCGACCAGCTCGTCGCCGACCTTGGGCTCCTGGGCGTCGGACGGCACGAACAGGATCGACACCTGCATGTGCGGCGGCTCGGCGAACCAGCGCTGCTTGCCGGCCCAGACGAACGGAGAAAGGTTCCGGTTGACGGTGGCGAGGCCGGCCCGGGCGACACCCTTGGCCCGCGGCATCACACCGTGCATGGCCTTGGGGGCCTCCAGACCGACGCCGTGCGAGGTGCCGCCCGCGACCACCACGAGCCAGCCGTCGGAGGCGGCCTTCTGCTGCCGGTAGCCGAAGCGGTCGCCCTTGGCGACCCGCGTGACGTCGAGGACCGCGCCCCGGTACTCGGTCGCCTCGTGGTCGCCCAGCCACAGCCGGGTGCCGATCCGGGCCCGGAAGCGGGTCTGCGGGAACTGCTGCTGGAGCCGGGCCTGCTCCTCGGCGCGCAGATGGCTGACGAACATGGTGTGCAGCGGCAGCCGGGCGGCCCGCAGCCGGTCCATCCAGGCGATGACCTCCTCGACGGCGTCCGTGCCGTCGGTGCGGTCGAGCGGCAGGTGGAGGGCGAAGCCCTCCAGACGCACGTCCTCGATGGCCGCGTGGAGCCTCGGCAGCTCCTCCTCGTGGACGCCGTGCCGCTTCATCGAGCTCATGCACTCGATGACGACGCGGGCGCCGACCAGGGCGTGCACGCCGTCCACGGAGGACACCGAGCGGATGACCCGGTCGGGCAGCGGCACCGGCTCCTCACCGCGCCGGAACGGCGTGAGGACGAGCAGGTCGCCGCCGAACCAGTCCTTGATCTTCGCGGCCTCGTAGGTGGTGCCCACCGCCAGCATGTCGGAGCCGAAGCGCGCGGCCTCGTCCGAGAGCCGCTCGTGGCCGAACCCGTAGCCGTTGCCCTTGCAGACCGGGACGAGACCCGGGAACTGGTCGATCACGGTCTTCTGGTGCGCCCGCCAGCGAGCGGTGTCGACATAGAGGGAGAGCGCCATGGCCGGCCCGGAACCTTTCTGGTGGCAGCGGAGAGTCAGAGATGTGTACGAGAGGTACGAGACTACGCAAGCCTCGCACGGGTCGTCAGCGACGCGACATGTAGATGTCCAGGGCCTTGTGCAACAGCTTGTTCAGCGGGAAGTCCCACTCGCCCACGTACTCCACGGCCTCGCCGCCGGTGCCGACCTTGAACTGGATCAGGCCGAAGAGGTGGTCGGTCTCGTCCAGCGAGTCCGAGATGCCGCGCAGGTCGTAGACGGTCGCGCCCATCGCGTAGGCGTCGCGCAGCATCCGCCACTGCATGGCGTTCGAGGGACGCACCTCGCGGCCGATGTTGTCGGAGGCACCGTAGGAGTACCAGACGTGGCCGCCGACGACGAGCATCGTCGCGGCGGACAGGTTCACGCCGTTGTGGCGGGCGAAGTAGAGCCGCATGCGGTTGGGGTCCTCGTTGTTGAGGACGGTCCACATGCGCTGGAAGTACGAGAGCGGGCGCGGCCGGAAGTGGTCGCGGACGGCCGTGATCTCGTACAGCCGCTGCCACTCGGCCAGGTCCTCGTAACCGCCCTGGACGACCTCGACGCCGGCCTTCTCGGCCTTCTTGATGTTGCGGCGCCACAGCTGGTTGAAGCCCTTGAGGACGTCGTCGAGCGAGCGGTTCGCCAGCGGGACCTGGAAGACGTAGCGGGGCTGGACGTCGCCGAAGCCGGCGCCGCCGTCCTCTCCCTGCTGCCAGCCCATCTTCCGCAGCCGGTCGGCGACCTCGAAGGCGCGCGGTTCGATGTGGGTGGCCTCGACGTCCTTGAGGCGCTTGACGTCCGGGTCCTGGATGCCGGCCTTGATGGCGGTCGAGTCCCAGCGGCGGATGACCACCGGCGGGCCCATCTTCACGGAGAAGGCGCCCTGCTGCTTGAGGTGCGCCAGCATCGGCTGCAGCCAGTCGTCCAGGTTCGGCGCGTACCAGTTGATGACCGGGCCCTCGGGCAGATAGGCCAAGTAGCGCTTGATCTTGGGCAGCTGACGGTAGAGCACCAGGCCGGCGCCGACGAGCTCGCCGGACTTGTCGAACCAGCCGAGGTTCTCCGAGCGCCACTCGGTCTTCACATCAGCCCATGCCGGGACCTGGCAGTGACTCGCCGCGGGCTGGCTCTGGATGAATGCCAGATGCTGCTCACGACTGATGGTCCTCAGGGTCAAGCTCATGCGGGGCGCTCCTCGGCAGGTGTGTCCCCATCGGTTGCGGGGCTCCGGCTCTCGCGCCGAAGCCTACTGCGACCGGGGAGCACCCCGAATGGGCCTGTGGGGCCTTCCGTCCCATGTGGCGGGCGTGCGGTCGGCCGTCACACCCCGCCGAAGAGGCCGCCGTGGAACATGCCGAGGTAGAAGCCCACTCCTGAGGCGCCGAGTCCGACGATCAGCGCGAAGCGCTCGCGGGTCGTGACGGAGATGAACTGTCCGTAGGCACCGGTGACGATGCCGATCAGCCCCGACCAGGAAGCCAGCAGGTGCAGGTTGTCGTAGAAGCCCGTCACGAAGGAGAGGACGCCGAGCGCGAGGGTGATGGCGAGCAGGGTGTCCTGGAGCGGGTGGGGCTTTCCGTCCGTGGCGAAGAGGGAGTGGCCGGGGTCGGGTCGCATTGCCTGTGCCATGGGGGCACCTCCTGGCGTGCCGTCCGGAAGGCGACGTCGTTGTGACGCCGCCCACATCCGTTAGTACAGATTGCGTCCCCTCACCGCCGGATTTCAACCGCAGGGCGATGTGCGGGTACTCTGTACGGTCTGCACCGGTGTCTGCCCAGGTCCGGCCTGGATCCCGCCGGCAGCCCCTCGCTCGTCGAGTTCGTCGAGGGGGGACTGTCAGTGGCCGCGGATACCGTTGCTCACGCATCACGACCCTCCTGCCACGGAACGACCGTGGCCGCTGAGTCCAAAGGAGGTGGGTTCCACATGCGTCACTACGAGGTGATGGTCATCCTCGACCCCGATCTCGAGGAGCGCGCTGTCTCCCCGCTGATCGAGAACTTCCTCTCCGTCGTCCGTGAGGGCAACGGAAAGGTCGAGAAGGTCGACACCTGGGGCCGTCGTCGTCTCGCCTACGAGATCAAGAAGAAGCCCGAGGGCATCTACTCGGTCATCGACCTGCAGGCCGAGCCTGCGGTCGTCAAGGAGCTCGACCGCCAGATGAACCTGAACGAGTCGGTCCTCCGGACCAAGGTCCTCCGCCCCGAGACCCACTGAGCTCAGGCTCAGCGGTTCTCGGGTCCGAGTAGCAGTAAGCAGCCGTAAGCAATCCCGCCGAGAGGTTCACCCATGGCAGGCGAGACCGTCATCACGGTCGTCGGCAACCTTGTCGAAGACCCCGAGCTGCGCTTCACCCCGTCCGGTGCGGCGGTCGCGAAGTTCCGCGTCGCGTCCACTCCCCGCACCTTCGACCGGCAGACCAACGAGTGGAAGGACGGCGAGAGCCTGTTCCTGACCTGCTCGGTCTGGCGGCAGGCGGCGGAGAACGTCGCCGAGTCGCTGCAGAAGGGCATGCGCGTCGTCGTGCAGGGCCGTCTGAAGCAGCGGTCCTACGAGGACCGCGAGGGCGTCAAGCGCACGGTCTACGAGCTGGATGTCGAGGAAGTCGGCCCCAGCCTGCGCAACGCCACGGCCAAGGTCACCCGCACCACCGGTCGCGGTGGCCAGGGCGGCTACGGCGGCGGCCAGCAGCAGGGTGGCGGCGGCGGTGGCTGGGGTGGCAACTCCGGCGGCGGCCAGCAGGGCGGCGGAGCCCCCTCCGACGACCCGTGGGCCTCCAGCGCTCCGTCCGGCGGCCAGCAGGGCGGCGGCGGTGGCGGCTGGGGTGGCAACTCCGGCGGCGGCTACTCGGACGAGCCTCCCTTCTAGGGCCTGCGCCCCGGAAGCAGCTCGTACCCACACTTCTTGATCACACAGGAGAAACACCATGGCGAAGCCGCCTGTGCGCAAGCCTAAGAAGAAGGTCTGCGCGTTCTGCAAGGACAAGGTCGCGTACGTCGACTACAAGGACACGAACATGCTGCGGAAGTTCATTTCCGACCGCGGCAAGATCCGTGCCCGTCGCGTGACCGGCAACTGCACGCAGCACCAGCGTGACGTCGCCACGGCCGTCAAGAACAGCCGTGAGATGGCGCTGCTGCCCTACACGTCCACCGCGCGCTAAGGGAAGGGTGACCGAAAAATGAAGATCATCCTCACCCACGAGGTGTCCGGCCTCGGTGCCGCCGGCGACGTCGTCGACGTCAAGGACGGCTACGCTCGCAACTACCTGGTTCCGCGCGGCTTCGCGCTCCGCTGGACCAAGGGTGGCGAGAAGGACGTGGCGCAGATCCGCCGCGCCCGCAAGATCCACGAGATCGCGACCATCGAGCAGGCCAACGAGGTCAAGGCTCAGCTCGAGGGCACGAAGGTCCGTCTGGCCGTTCGCTCCGGCGACGCCGGCCGCCTCTTCGGCTCTGTGACCCAGGCCGATGTCGCCGCCGCGATCAAGACCGCCGGTGGCCCGGCTGTCGACAAGCGCCGCGTCGAGCTCGGTGCGCCGATCAAGACCCTGGGCTCGCACGAGGTGACCGTGCGTCTGCACGCCGACGTCGTCGCGAAGCTCGGCGTCGAGGTCGTCGCCGCGTAACACTGCCTCCGGCAGTACGCGCTCAGCGGTTACGCGCTCAGCAGTACGGAAGGGCCCGCACCCCTCGGGGTGTGGGCCCTTCCGCTGTCGCCGGAGCTGTGTGCACGGCACCGTTTCACGTGAAACACCCGGTTTCACGTGAAACATCGCCTGCTCAGCGCGTGGCACCCGTGACGAGCCAGCGGCCGGAGCGCTCGCGGAACCACAGCGTCGCCATCCGGACCAGCATCATCAGCGTCATCGCTCCCCACAGCGCCGTGAGGCCGCCGCCCAGCGTGGGGACCAGCAGGGCGACCGGCGCGAAGACGGCCAGGGTCAGCAGCATGGCCCAGGCGAGATAGGGGCCGTCACCCGCGCCCATCAGGACGCCGTCGAGGACGAAGACCACCCCGGAGATCGGCTGCGAGAGCGCCACGACGAGGAGGGCCGGGAGCAGCGCGTCCTGGACCGCGGGGTCGTCGGTGAAGAGCGGGACGAAAAGCGGCCGGGTGACGATCAGCAGCACGCCGAGGACGACCCCGGAGGCCACGCCCCACTGGACCATGCGGCGGCAGACCTGGCGGGCACCGTCCGCGTCGTCGGCGCCGAGATAGCGCCCGATGATGGCCTGCCCGGCGATGGCGATCGCGTCGAGGGCGAAGGCCATCAGGCTCCACAGGGACAGGATGATCTGGTGGGCGGCGACATCGGCGTCCCCGAGCCGGGCGGCTACGGCGGTGGCGATCATCAGGACGGCGCGCAGTGAGAGCGTACGGATCAGGAGCGGGGCGCCGGCCTGGGCGGAGGCCCGGATGCCGGCGGGGTCGGGGCGCAGCGAGGCACCGTGGCGGCGGGCGCCGCGGACGACGACGAAGAGATACGCGGCGGCCATGCCGAACTGGGCGATGACCGTGCCCCAGGCGGAGCCGGCGATGCCGAGACCGGCACCGTAGACCAGGCCGAAGTTGAGTACCGCGTTGGCCGCGAAGCCGGCGATGGCGACGTAGAGCGGGGTGCGGGTGTCCTGGAGGCCGCGCAGGACACCGGTGGCGGCCAGGACGACCAGCATGGCGGGGATGCCCAGGCTGGAGATCCGCAGATAGGTGAGGGCGTAGGGGGTGGCCGTGTCGGAGGCGCCGAAGATGTCGACGAGCCAGGGTGCGGTGGACAGCGTGACGGCGACGACGGCGGCGCCGAGGAGCAGGGCGAGCCAGATACCGTCGACGCCCTGGCGGATGGCGGCCTTGAGGTCGCCGGCGCCGACCCGGCGGGCGACGGCCGCGGTGGTGGCGTAGGCGAGGAAGACGAAGACGCTCACGGCGGTGGAGAGAAGTGCCGAGGCGATGGCGAGCCCCGCGAGCTGGGGGGTGCCGAGGTGGCCGACGATGGCACTGTCGACCATGAGGAAGAGGGGCTCGGCGACGAGTGCGCCGAAGGCCGGGACGGCGAGCGAGACGATCTCGCGGTCGTGTTGCCGTCGGACGGCCTTGGAGGTCGCGGGAGCCTGGTGCATGCGCCCAATCTAATCTTCCACAGGTAAGAGATGCAATCGCTTTGTGCCCATTACCTTCGCAACGAGTGACCCTTCGGGTGTGCGCCGTTTGTTCTGATCTTGATCCGTGCGGAAAAGTTTTTCTCCCCCACAGCCGGTGGACGGAAAAGCCGCAGGTCAGGAGCATTTGCGTGAGCGGGCTATGAGTTTGTCCACATGGCTGTCCCCCGGTCCGTGCACAGGTTCCGGGGAGTTCTCCACAGCATCTGGGCCTTCACCCACAGGGCCTGTGGATAACCAGATTGGCTGACGGTGCCCGCGGCCCTACCGTGGACCGTCGCCCGACGCGCCAGAAGCGGAGCCAAAGCCCCTTTTTTGTCCGAGCCGTGGCGTAAGAAAGAGGGGCACGGCGAGGTCCGCGGAGCGGACGGGAGGAGGTGGCTTGGTGAGCATGCCCGAGCCCATGGACGATCCCTGGGCCGACAGCGGACCCGGCGACCGGCTCCCGACGCGTACCCGCGAGCGCGGCGGCCGCGGACGCGGCCGGGAGGACCAGCACGAGCGCGGCAGCGAGGGCGGCGGCTGGGACAGCGGGATCTCCGGCTTCGAGCGGGTGCCCCCACAGGACCTGGACGCCGAGCAGTCCGTCCTCGGCGGCATGCTGCTGTCCAAGGACGCGATCGCCGACGTCGTCGAGATCATCAAGGGCCACGACTTCTACAAGCCGGCCCACGAGACGGTCTACGCGGCGATCCTCGACCTCTACGCGAAGGGCGAGCCCGCCGACCCCATCACGGTCGGCGCCGAGCTCACCAAGCGCGGTGAGATCACCCGGGTCGGCGGCGCCTCCTATCTGCACACGCTCGTGCAGTCGGTGCCGACCGCGGCCAACGCCTCGTACTACGCGGAGATCGTCCACGAGCGGGCCGTGCTGCGCCGTCTCGTGGAGGCCGGCACCAAGATCACACAGATGGGATACGCGGCCGACGGAGACGTCGACGACATCGTCAACCGCGCCCAGTCGGAGATCTACCAGGTCACCGAGCAGCGCACCACCGAGGACTACCTGCCGCTCGGCGACATCATGGAGGGCGCCCTCGACGAGATCGAGGCGATCGGCTCCCGCAGCGGCGAGATGACCGGTGTCCCCACCGGCTTCACCGACCTCGACGCGCTCACCAACGGACTGCACCCCGGTCAGATGATCATCATCGCGGCCCGTCCCGCGATGGGTAAGTCCACGCTCGCGCTGGACTTCGCCCGGGCCGCCTCCATCAAGCACAACCTGCCCAGCGTCATCTTCTCCCTCGAAATGGGCCGCAACGAGATCGCGATGCGTCTGCTCTCGGCAGAGGCCCGCGTGGCGCTGCACCACATGCGCTCCGGCACCATGACCGACGAGGACTGGACCCGGCTCGCCCGCCGGATGCCGGACGTCTCGCAGGCCCCGCTCTACATCGACGACTCGCCGAACCTGTCGATGATGGAGATCCGCGCCAAGTGCCGCCGCCTCAAGCAGCGCAGCGGCATCAAGCTCGTCATCATCGACTACCTCCAGCTGATGCAGGCCGGCGGCTCCAAGCGCGCCGAGAGCCGCCAGCAGGAGGTCTCGGAGATGTCGCGAAACCTCAAGCTCCTCGCCAAGGAGCTGGAGCTCCCGGTCATCGCGCTCTCCCAGCTGAACCGTGGCCCCGAGCAGCGCACCGACAAGAAGCCGATGGTGTCCGACCTCCGAGAGTCCGGCTCCATCGAGCAGGACGCCGACATGGTCATCCTGCTGCACCGCGAGGACGCCTACGAGAAGGAGTCCCCGCGCGCGGGCGAGGCCGACATCATCGTCGGCAAGCACCGTAACGGTCCGACGGCGACCATCACGGTGGCCTTCCAGGGCCACTACTCGCGCTTCGTGGACATGGCACAAACCTGATCGATATCCGGAGGGGGGCGCGGCATGATCGCCGCATGACCTCATCCTTCGAAGCCCTGCTGCCCACCACCGAACGCGCTCTGCTGCACCGCGTGGCCGTCGCGCAGAGCGAGGGCCGCGCGCCCTCGTTCGTCGCCGGCGTCGCGCGGGACGGAGCGGTGGTGTGGAGCGGTTCGCGCAGCTGTGTCGACGGGCACGCGCCGGATGCCGACACCCAGTACCGGATCGGGTCGATCACCAAGGTGTTCACCGCGGTGCTGGTGATGAGGCTTCGGGACGAGGGGCTGCTGAGCCTCGATGATCCGCTGGAGAAGCATCTGCCGGGCACCGGCGTCGGTGAGGTGACGGTCGCCCAACTCCTGGGCCACACGTCGGGACTTGCCGCCGAGACCCCGTCGCCGTGGTGGGAGCGGACGCCCGGGACGATCCGGCCGGAGCTCTCCGATGTGCTGGGGGAGCGGCCGATGCTGCACCCGGTGGGCCGGGTCCACCACTATTCCAACCCCGGCTACACGCTCCTGGGTTCGCTGGTGGAGGCGGTGCGCGGGGTGTCCTGGGAGGAGGCGCTGCGCACCGAGATCCTGGAGCCGCTCGGGCTTGACCGGACGACGGCCCAGCCGGTCGCGCCGCACGCGGGTGGCTTCGCGGTGCACCCGTGGGCGGACGTGATGATGCCCGAACCCGCCCAGGACCTGGGGGTGATGGCCCCGGCCGGGCAGCTCTGGTCGACGGTCGGCGACCTCTGCCGGTTCGCCGTCTTCCTCGCCGAGGGGGATGATCGGGTGCTGAGCTCCGCCCGTGTGGCGGAGATGCGGGTCCCGTCGGCGCCGTCCGCCACCGCCGACTGGAAGATGGGCTACGGCCTGGGGCTCCAGCTCGTGCACTCGGAGCGCGGGCTGCTGTTCGGGCACACCGGCTCGCTGCCGGGCTTCGTCGCCGGTCTGTGGGTGAGCGTCGAGGACGGGGTGGCCGCCGTGGCCCTCGCCAACGCCACCAGCGGGCCGCTCACGGCCACGGTGGCCGCCGAACTCATCCGGATCGTCGCGGAGGCCGAGCCCCGTCTTCCGAAGCCCTGGCGGCCCCTTCCCGCGGCCGAGGTCGACGAGGAACTGCTCGCCCTCACCGGCCCCTGGTACTGGGGCACGTACGCGTACGGACTGAAGCTCGGCGCCGGACGCGCCGTGACCCTGGAGCCGCTGAAGGGCGCCGGGCGGCGGGCCGCCTTCCGGGCGCTGCCCGACGGCAGCAGCTGGATCGGCCTGGACGGCTACTACCAGGGAGAGACCCTGCGGGTGGTGAAGCGCCCCGACGGCTCGGTGAGCCATCTGGACCTCGGGTCCTTCGTGTTCACCCGTGAGCCCTATGAGCAGGGCGACGCCGTGCCCGGCGGAGTGGACGAGGCGCCCTGGCGCGGCCTCTGACCCGCGTGGGCAGCCGGTCCCGGAATCGAGGCGGGCGCTGTTTCACGGGTTTAATCGC